>NZ_CP150484.1:5584410-5725094 GCF_037997115.1 Amycolatopsis coloradensis | reverse complement strand
TTCATAGCAGAATTTGCTATGAAAGCGTCCTTCATCGCAGTAGTGAGAGCGCCGGACCCGAACCTCGGTGGCGTGAGCCGGGCGAGAGCGATATGAAAGGGTCCTTCCTTGCAGAATTTGCAAGGAAGGACCCCTTCATGGCATCGGTCGAGCCTCGAGAAGCGTGGCTTCCGGAGCCGCCTTCCTGACACACGCGGAGAGCGGGAGACCTCAGCCCAGGAATTCCAGCACGGCCGCCTTGAACTCCGCGCTCCGCAGCGCCCCACCATGATCCCCGGGCACCCGCACGAGATCCGCCCCCGGCACCAGCTCCACCAACGTCTCGATGCCCTGGCTCACCGGATCCTCCACGCCCGCCACAAAGCGGGTGGGTACGGAGACAGCACCGGAAACCGGGGCGAAAGGCTCCGCCCGCAGGTCTTCGATGCACCGCACGAGCGCGGCCGGATTCCGCCCCGGCGCGGTGATCATCTGAGCGATCATCCCCGTCAGCGGATCCGACGGAGCCTTGCCGCCACCGGCGAAAGCCAGCGCGGCCGCGACATCGACGGCGCCGAAGGGCTCGAAAGGGCTCACGCCGGCTAGCACGAGCCGCCGGACGGGAGCCTGTGCGGGCAGTTCCCAGGCCAGCCGCGCACCCAGTGAATAGCCGACAACGTCCACTTCGGACAGTCTCGCGATCAGCCGGGTGAGTTCCGAAGTGATCGCGACGGCACCCAGCGATCCCGAGGGTGCCGGGCTGGAGCCGTGCGCGGGAAGGTCGGGTACGAGCACCTCGCGTCCCGCGGCGGTGAGCGCGGCCGGCCACCCGGTGGTGATCCAGTCGGTGTGCCCGTCGGAGGCGAATCCGTGCACCAGCAGCACGGGCGGTCCCGAGACGGTTTCGGGAGCGAATCGGCGCACGGCCAGGGAAGTGGTGGCAGACAATTGGATCCTTTCTCAGCTGCCGGAGGGGCGGCGGGTGCGCAGGCGCTGCATTTCGCTCAACGTCCGTGCGCGGGCGTCGACGGCGATCCGCAGCGACGACCCGATGAGGTTCAGCAGGAACACGCACACCATGATCGTCACGCCGGGGACGATCACCAGCCAGGGCGCCTGCACCAGGTACGACCGCCCTTCGGCGATCATGTTGCCCCAGGTCGGGGTCGGGGGAGCGATACCGAGACCGAGGAAACTCATCGCCCCGTCCACGAGCATGGCCGCCGCGGACAGGATCACGACCTGGACCAGCGCGAGCGGCAGCACGTTCGGGAACACGTGCACGACGAGGATCTTCCACCGGCTCATCCCCGAAACCCGGGCGGCGCCGATGTAGGCGCGACCGGCGATGCCGAGCACCCGGCTGCGGATGACCCTGGCGGTGAACGGCGTGAAGATCACGGTCAGCGCGATCAGCTCGGTCCAGATGCTCGCGCCGAGCGAGATCGCCAGCGCCATCGCGAGGATGATCGCCGGGAACGACATCCAGGCGTCCATCACCCGCATCAGCACCGCGTCGGCCGCCCGGAAGAACCCGCTGATCAGCCCGATCACCAGGCCGGTGAAGGCCGCGCACAGGGTGATCAGCGCGGACAGCCCGAGCGACGCCCGCCCGCCGGAGACCAGGCGGGCGAGCACGTCCCGGCCGAACGAGTCCGTGCCCAGGGGATGCGCCGCCGACGGTGGCAGCAGCCGGTTGACCGGATCGGTCGCGCTGACGCTCGGCAGGAAGAACGGCAGCACGATCACGGCCAGGACGATCACCGCCAGGATGGCCGTGGTGATCACCAGCATCCGGTTGCGCCGGAACACCTTGGCCGCGCGGCCGGGCGACGGCTTCTCGCGCACCGGCGACGTCTTTTCCACAAGAGCCACGCTCACGAGACACGCACCTTCGGGTCGAGCAGCGCGTACGACAGGTCCACCAGCAGGTTGACCAGCACGAACAGCACCGCGACGAACAGCGTCACACCCTGGATCAGCGGGAAGTCGCGAGTGGACACCGCGCCCATCAGCAGATGGCCCAGCCCCGGCACGACGAAGATGGACTCGATGATCACGATGCCGCCGACCAGCATGGCGAAGTTGCTGCCCAGCTGGGTGATCAGTGGCATCAGCGCGTTCGGCAGGACGTGCTTGGTCATGACCTGCCGCTCCGACAGCCCCTTCACCCGCGCGGTGCGCAGATACGCCAACGGCAGCTCACCGAGCAGGCTTTCGCGCAGGGTGAGCACGAACAACGCGGTCTGCCCGATGACCAGCACGGTCAGCGGCAGCACCAGTGCCGGCACGGCCGTCGCCGGGTCGGTGAACAGGTTCTCGTAGCCGCTGGAGGGGAACCAGCGCAGCGTCACCGAGAACACCAGCACGAGCATCAGCGAGATCCAGAAGTCCGGCATCGCCATCCCGAGCGCGGACAGCCGGTCCAGTGCGCGGGCCACCGGATTGCGCGGCGACACCGCCTGCCACGAGGTGATCGCGACCGAGAGGAAGAAGCTGATCACCGTCGACAACACGGCGAGGGTCAGCGTCGGCAGGATGTGGTCGGCGACCACGCCGAGTACCGGCGCGTGGTAGGTGATCGACGTGCCGAAGTCGCCGTGCAGGACGTTCCCGGCCCAGCTGAAGTACTGCTCCCAAAGTGTCCCGTTCAGCCCCATGCTCTCCCGCAGGGCGTCCACATCGGACGGTCGCGCGGTCGGGCCGAGGATGGCCTGCGCCGGGTCACCGGGGATCAGCCGGATGACGAAGAACATCATCGTCCCGACGATCACCAGGATGATCACCAGATCGCGCAGCCTGCGCAGCAGCAGACCGGTCATGACGCCAGCCAGGTGTTCCAGAAGACCCGGTAGAAGTCGCCGTAGCCCTTGAGCTTGGGGGAGTAGGCCGCGTACAGCTTCGACTGGCTCAGGGTGATCACCGACAGTTGCTTCCAGGTGAACGCCTGAAGCTTGTCCACCACCGCTTTCGCCTGCTCGGGTGTCGTCGAGGCGTTGAACTCGGCCATGAGGCCGTCCAGTTCGGGCGAAGACGAACCGTTCAGCGTGCCCAGGGTGAGCGCGGGCATCTGCGCGGGCGAGGTCAGTGCCGAGTCGAAGAACAGCGTGGTGATGTCCCAGCCGCCCGGTTCCTTCGTCAGCGTGCCGAGCATGGTGGCGAAGTCGAAGGTGTCGATCTTGGTGTTGATGCCGATCTTCGACAGGCTGTCCTGGATCAGCACGGCCCACTTGCCGAACTCCGGATACGAGTTGGTGGTGACGATCCGGATCGTGGCGCCGGCGGTGATGCCGACCTCGGCCAGCAGCCGCTTTGCCTTCTCCGGGTCGTGGGCCTTGTAGACCTCTTCACCCGCGGTGGAGTAGAACTGCTTGTTGTCCGGCGAGGCGAAGGCCCCGGTCTCGATGGTGAGGTCCTTGCTGCCGCCGGTGGCCGCGTTGATCGCGGGCTTGTCGAGCAGCAGGTTCAGCGCCTCGCGGGCGCGGGGATCGGCGAACTTCGAACCGGTGTTGAAGTTCGGGATCACCACGTTGTCGTTGCCGCCGGGCAGGTTGTGCACGACAACGGCCGGGTTGTTGCGCAGCGGCTCGTATTGGTCGTTCGTGGGCATGATGTGGTCCCACTGGCCGGTCTGGAGGCCGTTGATCAGCGCGTCCTGGTCGGAGACGACCTTGTAGGTCACGGTGTCCAGGTACGCGTGCTTGGCGCCCGCCTGTCCGCCCCAGTCCTCTTCGGCCCGGGACTTGTAGCCGGAGTACCGCTCCAGCACCAGTTCGCGGCCGATGTCCCAGCTCTTGAGCTTGTACGGCCCGGTCCCGATCGCCTTGTCCTGGGCGAACCCGGTCGGCGCGACACCGGTGAGGTTCTTCGCCTCGTAGATCTCCGTGCCCGCGCCGGCGAGTTCGTTGATCAGCGGGTAACGCGGCTTCTTGAGCTTGATGGTCACCGTCGCCGGATCGGTCGGCGTGATCGCGTCGATGTCCGGCGTGACCAGCTGGCCGGTGCGGTGCACCTGCTGCCACCGCTTCAGGCTCGCGACGACGTCCTCGGACGTCAGCGGGTTGCCGTCGTGGAAGGTGACGCCCTGGCGGAGCTTGAAGGTGTAGGTGAGCCTGTCCGGGCTCGTGGTGTAGTCCTCGACCAGCATGGGCCGGGCGGTGAAACCGCGGTCCACCTCGAACAGCTTCTCGTACATCATGTTGCCGATATGCGCGGTCACCTGGCCGGGATTCGCGACCATGTCGAGTGACTGCGGATCCGTGGGCACGGCGACGTTCAGGTTGCCGCCGGGCTTCGGCGGCCCGTCGGCGGCCCCACCACCCGCCTGGCCTCCCATGCACGAGCTGAGCAGCAGGACGGTCGCCAGGCCGAGCGCGGCCTTGGTCAGGGTTCGTCTCATGGGTTCCGCACTCCAGTGTGGGGGTGGGCGGGCAGTTCGGGATTCGCCGCGAGGAGACGGCGGGTGTACTCGTGCCGGGCGTGGAGCCGGATCTCGTCCGGTTCGCCGATTTCGATCAGTTCGCCCCGGTACATCACGCCGACGCGGTCGGCGACCGACAGCACCAGGCTGAGGTTGTGCGTGATGAACAGGAAGCTGAGCGCGCGGGTGCGCCCCAGTTCCAGCAGCAGGTTCATGACCTGGCCCTGCACCGAGACGTCGAGCGCGGAGGTGGGCTCGTCGGCGACGATGAGGTCGGGTTCGGCCGCGATCGCGCGCGCGATGGAGACGCGCTGCCGCTGCCCGCCGGAGAGCTGCGACGGCAGCTTCTTCGCGGTGTCGGAGGGGAGACCGACCTCGTCGATCAGTTCCGTGACGCGGCGGTCGAGTTCGGCACCGCGGAGGCCGGTGAGTTCCCGCAGTGGTTCGGCGATGATCCGGGCTGCGGTGTGCCGGGGATCGAGCGAGCTCTGCGGGTCTTGGAAGATGAGCTGCGCGCGGCGGCGGAACGCGCGCTCGTCGCCTTCGAGACCGGACGGCGTGCACCGGTGCTCTCCGAAGGCGATGGTGCCCGACGTCGGTGGCTCCAGCGCGCTCACCAGACGGCCGAGCGTGGTCTTGCCCGAACCGGATTCCCCGACCAGGCCGAAGAACTCGCCGGCCGCGATCTCCAGCGAGACGTCCTTGACCGCGTGCACCTCGGGTTCGCGGCTCAGCGAGAACCGGCCGCGTCGTCCGTACACTTTGGACACCGAATCGATGACGAGCACGGTGCCCTCGCCGGTGTCTCCGGTTTTCGCGCGGCTCAACGACCTGGTTTCGGTCGCGACCGCCGATTCGCCGTTCATCGCGGCTTCGAGCAGGGCTTCGGAGATGGTGGGGAAGCCGTCGCGCCTGCTGACCCCGAGTTGTGGAACGCAGCCGAGCAACGCCTTGGTGTAGGGATGTTTCGGCGAGTGCAGGATGTCCTCTGTGGACCCCAGCTCGACCAGCTCGCCGCGGTACATCACCGCGATCCGGTCCGCCACCTGCGCGGCCACGCCCATGTCGTGCGTGATGAAGACGCACGCCGTGCCGTGGTCGCGGCGGACCCGGTCGAACAGGGTGAGGATCTCCGCCTGCGTGGTGACGTCCAGCGCGGTGGTCGGCTCGTCGGCGATCAGCAGGCTCGGATCGGCCATCAGCGCCAGCGCGATCATCACGCGTTGCTGCATACCGCCCGACATCTGGTGCGGGTACAGGGAAAGCACCCGGTCGGTGTCGGCGAGGCCGACCTCCTTCAGCAGGCCGCGAGCCTTCGCCTCGGCCTCGCGATGCAGTGGCGTGCCCTTGCGTGCGGCCTGGCGTGGCAGGGAACCGGGCTTCCGGTAGGCTTCGATCAGCTGTTTGCCGACGCGCTGACTCGGGTTGAGTGAATCCAGTGCCTCCTGGAAGATCATGCCGATCCGCGGGCCGCGGTACGCGCGCATCTCGTCGGCGGAGAGCCGCGTGACGTCCACGCCGTCGACGGCGATCTCACCGCGGGTGAACACCGGCGCGACGAATTCCAGCAACCGGATGATCGACAAGGCCGTCACCGTTTTACCGCTGCCGGATTCACCGACCACGCAGAGTGTCCGGCCTTGGTCGAGGTCGAACGAAAGTTCGCGTACCAGTTCGCGTTCGGTTTCGTCGGCGATGACGCCGACGGTGAGTTCTCGTAATTCGAGCAGGGTCATGAATCCCCTTTCCCGAGCCCGCCCGAAGCGGACCGCACTGCCGGGGAACGGGCCTCCGGCGGGGGTAGTTCTACGCATGTTGACACTGGGCGGGTGCGCTGTCAATGGGTATATTCTACGAATGTAGGAAGTTGATATCCGGCGGGTTTTTCCTGGTGGTGGGCGAAAACTTGCACTGGATTCTTTTGTCTACGACTGTAGACTCTCGGCGGAAACGAGCTAAGGAGGGCACCCGTGAGCGGGTCGACCAAGACTGCCGGTCCCGAGCGGATCGTGGACATCGCCGTGGGGTACATGGCGGCCAAGCAACTCTTCGCGGCGAGCCGGATCGGCCTGTTCACCGCGCTCACCGGCGGGCCGCTGACGGCCGCGGAACTGGCGGAGAAGACCGGCAAACCGGAGAAGATCACCCGCATCCTCGGTGACGCCATGTCATCGCTCGGTCTGCTGTCCCGTGTGGACGGACGGTACGACCTGACCGCCGACGCCGCGGCTTACCTCGGCGGCGGAGACCTCGATCTGGCGCCGTTCTTGACGTTCCTCGACTCGATCAGCTACCCGCATTGGCTGCACTTCGGTCACACGGCCGACAGCGGTGAGCCCGGGAAGCTCGAGATGGACGACGCGCGCTGGGGCACCTTCATGGCGGGCGTCATGACGTATAACGCCCTGCACGCCAAGATGCTGGCCGTCGCCTACGATTTCGGCTCCCATCGAAAGGCGCTGGACCTCGGCGGGCTCTCCAGCGCGTTCGCTGTCGAAGCCATGAAGGCCAACGACGAACTGCACACGACGTTCGTCTTCGATCCCGGCTTCGCCGAGTCGGTCACCACCGCGGCCGCCGAGGCGGGGCTCGCGGACCGCACGACCGTCGTCGGGGCGGAGACGCCCACCGCGCGGCCCGAAGGCGAGTTCGACCTGGTGATGGTCAACCACGTCGTCCACCGGTTCGACGCGAAGCAGAACGCGGGGATCCTGCGCAACGCCCGCGCCGCCGCCGCGCCGGGAGCCACGTTGCTGCTGCTCGACTTCTTCCTCGACGACGACACCGTCCAGCGGCCGATCGACGCGCTGCACGCGGGGGAGTACCTGGTGATCGACGGGACGGTCGTCTATCCGGAGGCCGAAGTCCGTGGCTGGCTGGACGAGGCGGGCTGGCGGGTCACCGACCGGCTCGCGCTGCCGGGCAGCCCGCGGGTGCTCGTCGCGGAAGCGGTGTGACCGTGACCCTCGATCCCGCGGTCAAGGAACTGCTGGCCCGTAGCGCTCCGGAGGAGGCGCCGACCGGGCCCATGACGGCTCCCGAGTTGCGTGCCGCCTTCGCCGCTTCGTGGCGGCGCCCCGACTCGGTCGAAGAGGTCGCCTCGGTGACCGACCACGTCCTGCCGTCCGGTGTGCGGGTGCGGGTCTACCTGCCGGATGTCGCCGCGCCGGTGCCCGCGTTCGTCTGGATCCACGGCGGCGGGTGGACGATCGGCTCGATCGACGAGAACGAGGTCGCGTCGCGGGCGGTGTGCAACGCGGCGAAGGTCGCCGTCGTCGCGGTCGACTACCGGCTCGCGCCCGAGCATCCGTACCCGGCGGCCCCGGACGACTGCTACGCCGTCGTCGAATGGCTCGCCGCGGGCGGCGCGGGACCTCCGGTCGACGGGACGCGGATCGCGGTCGGAGGTGAAAGCGCGGGCGGCAACCTGTCGACGGTGGTCTCGATGATGTCCCGTGACCGCGGCGGCCCGCCGTTGGCCGCGCAGGTGCTGATCTGCCCGGTGTACGGCCATCCGGACGACGGATTCCGGTCCTATGTGGACTTCGCCGAGGGCTTCGGTATGACCGCCGGGGCCATGCGGTTCTTCTTCGAGCAGTACGTGTCGGATCCGGCGCAGCTGAACGACCCGTACCTGCTGCCGCTGCGCGCCGACGACCTGACCGGTCTGCCGCCGGCGCTGGTGCTCACGGCCGAGTACGACGTACTGCGGGACGAAGGGGAAGAGTTCGCGCGGCGGCTGACCGACGCGGGCACCCATGTCGAAATGACGCGGTACTCGGGGCAGATCCATGGGTTCTATGGGCTTCACACGGATCTCCCGGCCTCGCCGCGCTCCCATCGGCACGTGGCGAGCTTCCTGACGCGGGTGTTCGACCCACCGCATTTCGTCCTCTGAATGCGGTAGTTGGCGCTACGTACTACCGCATTCAGAGGACGAAATGCGGTAGTACGTGGCGTCAGGGGCGGGTGAGGCGCTCGAAGAACGACTCGAGGTGCTGCCGCTGCAGGGCGACCGTCGAGAACTCCCCGGCGACCAGGCTCATCACGTTCGCCCCGGCGTTGATCAGCACGACCTCGTCGACCAGCTGCTCGTCGGGCGTTTCGGTGACGATGTCGCCGTCTTCCCTGCCTTCGGTGAGATACCGGTGCAGCAGGCCCCGCCACGAGCGGATGTGTTCGAGGTACTTGTCCTGCAGTTTCGGATTGGTCAGCGAAAGCTGCCAGAAGGTGAGCAGGACGCGCCCCGCGGCGATGCGGTCCTCGTCGATGGGCATCGACGAGACGCACAGCTCGCGGAGCGCGGTCAGCCCGCGCAGCTCGTCCAGCTCCACGTACTCGCGCATCATGCCGAGCGCGCGTTCGTAGGTGGCCTGGATGATGTCTTCCTTGCTCGGGAAGTACAGCTTGAGCGCACCGTTGGCGAAGCCGGCGGCCGCGGCGATTTCGCGCATGGTGGCGGCCTCGATCCCGCCCTGGGTGATCAAATCCCAGGTGACGTCGACGATGTGGCTGCGCCGCTCGTCGTGGTCGATGATCTTCGGCATCGGCAGACCTCCCGCACTGGTTCTTCTACCAGTGTAGGAGATCAGGCCTGGTGATACACGCGGTGCCCGGCGAACCACGTTTGCGTCACCTTTGTCTTGACGAGCGCCGACGGGTCGGTTTTGAACGGGTCGCGGTCCAGGACGACGAAATCCGCCGACTTCCCGGGGGTCAGCGAGCCGGCGACGTCTCCCAGCCCCATGGCGCGGGCGGCGGCCAGCGTGAAGACCTCGATCGCCTCGGCCAGGGTGATCGCCTGCTCCGGCCACAGCGCGCCGGGGAAGGTGCCGGTCGGATCCTGGCGGGTGACGAGGCCGTGGATGCCTTCCCACGCGTTCGGCGACTCGCTGACCGGCCAGTCCGAACCGCCCGCGACCAGTGCGCCCTCGTCCAGCAGCGACCGGTTCGGCTGCATCCGCCCTGCCCGCTCGCCGGGCAGGACCTCGGCGATGGCCGCCGGGATGACGCCGGGGACCCACAGGAACGGCGAGATGTCCGCGGCGACCCCCAGCGCGGCGAAGCGGGGGAGGTCGTCGGGGTGCACGAACTGGCCATGCGCGACCTGGAACCGCGCTTCGGTGAAGCCCTCGGCGCGCACCTTTTCGACGGCGTCCAGCGTCGCGCGCACCGACGCGTCCCCGGTGCAGTGGACCTTGGCCGAGAGCCCCGCCGCGGCCGCGGTGCGCAACCAGCCGACGAGTTCTTCACCCGGCATGGTGGTGGCGCCGTGATGGCAGGCCCCGTGTGCGGCGTCCGGCAGGTACGGCTCCAGGAAGGCGGCGGTCCGTGTGGGCGGGACACCGTCGAGGAAGATCTTCACGAAGTCCGGCCGGTGATGCTCGCTCCGGTACTGGCCGGCCACCTCCAGCAACGGCGCCCCGATCGGGTCGAAGCCGAAGATCGGGTCGTTGATCAGCAGCGACGAAACGACCCACGCGCGCAGTTCACCCGCGTCGTCGAGCGACTTCAGCGCCCGCAGGATGTCGGCGGAGACACCGGCGTCCTGGAACGCGGTGACCCCGTACGAGTGCAGCGTTCCGATCCCGTGCCGCGACGCCGCGGCGTGCTGCTCCGCGGTGAGCGTCCGTGTCTCGCTGAGCGCCCGCTCGACCGCGACGCCCGCCGCTTCGAGCAGGACGCCGACCGGCTCCCCGGTCGAGGGGTCGCGGACGATCTCCCCGCCCGCCGGATCAGGCGTCGCGGCCGTGACACCCGCGAGCTCCAGAGCCCGGCTGCTCACCCAGCGGTTGTGCCTGCTGTCGTCCGACAGCATGACCGGGCGTCCGCCGGCGGCTTCGTCGAGGGCGTGCCGGGCCGAAGTCCGCGAAAGGGCGCTGACCAAAGTGGACGCCCAGGCGCCGCCGACCACCCACTCGTCCGGCCCGAGTCCGGCGGCCCTCGCGCGGACGGCCGCGAGGATGTCGGCCAGTCCGGCGTCGAGGCCGAAGTTCAGCTCGAAGAGGGCCGCGCGCCCGGCGAGGGCGTGGTGGTTGTGCACGTCGACCAGACCGGGCATCACGAACGCGCCTTCGAGGTCGACGACCTCGGTGTTCGGCCCGCGTTCGATATCCTCCAGGGACAGCACCTTGCCGTCCTTGATCGCCAGCGACGATGCCCATGGCCTCCCACTGTCCACTGTGTACACGGTGGCGTTGGTGAGGACGATGTCGGCGGTCAAGGCTCAGCTCCCTGCCGGGTCGTAGGCCTCGGGGTGCGCGGTGGTGCTCAGCAGCCTGCCGTGCGCGCCGAAGGTGAAGTGGGTCGGTGTGCTCCCGGTGGCGTCGAGTCCGAAAAGGACACCGTGTGAGCGCAGCCGCTTCGCGTCACGATGGTCGGCGACGGTCACCGAGGCGCACGGGATCACCTTCTCCCGCCAGGCGAAGACGTAGATACCCGGCCGCAGCTCGTAGACCGAGTTCTCATCGGTGTCCGCGAGCCCCCGCTCGGGACCGGCAAGGCACTGCCACGTGTACCAGTGCGGGCTGAGGTACACGTGCTCGTAGGCGTGTTCGGTGCTGTACACCCACAGCACCCGGCGCCCGACCAGCGACGTGGTCGGGGCGAGAGATTCCCCGGTCGGCTCGATGCCGCCGATCGTGGCGGCCACGAAGGACTGTGTGACGCGGGGCGAGGTGTCGCCGATCTTGCTCAGCACCAGGAGGGCGCGGCCGCGGCGCAGGTCCAGCAGCAGGGTGAACGCCTCGTCCTGCCGGGCCTGCGGATGGAACTGGACGTAGTACAGGTCGTCGTCGACCAGGAACGTCTCGCAGCGGTCGGTGCCCGTGCCGTGGTAGGTCCATTCGATCCGGGTACCGGAGAAGGCCGCGGTGAACGTGGTGCCGTCTTCGCAGGCGAGTTCGAACGAGCGGCCGTGCAGGTCGCCGACCGTGGGCGCCTTGTTCGCGTCGAAGCCGGGGGCCAGACCGTCGAGCGGCAGCCACGTGGACGTGTCGGACAGGGTCAGTTCGGGCATCGGTGCAGTCCTAGTGCTCGTGGGCGGAACAGTGATCGACGGCAGCGCCGGAAGGCAGATCGAGGGCCGGGTTTCGGTCCAGGAAGCCGTACGGGCGCAGGGAGAAACCGGAGTAGTCGACCGGCATGACCGGCCAGTCCTCCGGACGCGGGATGTGGGTCGGGCCGAACACGTGCCACAGCACGAGATCGGTGTCGACGAGGTCGCGGTCGGCGGCGGTCCAGGCGGGGAGACCCGCCCCGCCTGGATGCGCGTTCGGGCGATCGCCCGCCGGGAACCGTTCGTCCGCGCGGTACGGCGTCGCCCACAGGTGACGGGTGGCGAACGTCGCCCGCTGGTGGACGGTCGACCCCGGCTGCGCCATCAGGGTCGCGGACGGCCGGGGGACCAGCTGGTAGGCCGTCGGCGAGCCGAGCCGGTTGGTCCGCTCCGCGCTGCGGATCTCCCAGACACGCGCCTTGGCCGGATCCGCGAACCGCCGGGCCTCCTGTTCGGTCCGCAGCGGGGTTTCCTTCCAGGTGAACGCGTTCCCGTACGGGTTCTGCTCACCCATGGGGACGCGTTCGACGTCGACCTCGACGAGCGAGTTGCGTTCGCCGTCGATCGCCACGTCCAGCCGCGCGCAGAACAGGTGCTGGTGCACCGGCGCGAACAGGCCGGGCGCGATCTCGTTGGCGTGCGGGTGATCCGTGCCGGGGTGCGCGGCGCCGGCGAACACGATGCCGGTGGCCTTCGCCTCCAGTTCCACGGTGCCGTCGAGGTAGAAGTACCAGAAGAAGCCGTAGTCGTAGTTGCCGATGGTGGAGATCGACGAGATCACCAGCCGTCGCGAGCGGCGGACCTCGGCGCGGCCGTCGAGATCCGTGTGCTTCCAGAGGATCCCGTAGTCCTCCTCGTGCATGCAGATCGCGCGGGGGATCTCGACCGGATGGCCGTGGTCGTCGGCGACGAACGCGGGGAAGTAGTGGATGACGCCGAGGCAGTCGCAGCCCAGCCGCAGATCGTTGCCGTTCTTGCCGAGCAGGTACTCGCCCGCGTCGAAGTAGCTGATCCAGAACCGGCCGGGCGCGGTGTCGCCGTAGGGCACCACCATCTCCGGTACCGACGCGCGGTGCAGCACCGACCGGTCCTGGAAGCTGATCTGGTGCAGCGTCAGGCCTTCGCGGGCGTTGAAGCCGACGCGGAGTTGCCAGCCCTCCCAGGTGACGTCGTTGCCGTCGACGGTGAAGCTCGGCCCCTCCGGCTGGGTGATCTCGATCGGCTTGAGCGTGCTTCGGGCCGGGACGTCGCCGTAGCGGCCGTGCTCCGGCGGTACGGGCACGTCGCCCTCGTCCTCCACCCGGATGACGCGCTGCCCGGTCAGGTCGATGTGCACGATCAGGCCTTCGACCGGATGCGCCCACGGGCTGTCGGACGCGTCGTCGCGCAGGAACGTCAGCGAGCGGATGACCCGGCCGGTCTCGTCGGGCCTGCCGAAGAAGCCGGGGGCCAGGGGAGCGCAGAAGGCGTGCTCGATCCGGTCGCCGAGCCCGCGCCGCGCCATCGCGGCCTGCCATTCCGGTGACGCCTTGGTGATCGACGCGGCGAGGTCGTACTCCTCGAACAGGTACGCGGGCTGACCTTCGCCGCAGTCCTCGTTGGAGACCACTTCGCGCTTAGCCAGCGAGACGACCACGTCGCGCGCCTCGCCGGTCGCGGTGTCCAGCAGCGTGTACTGGACACGGCGGTCGGGGGCGGCGTCGCCCTTCTCGGGCTCCACCGGCAGCACGGCCGGGAACCGCGTGGTCGCGGCGAGCAGGCCTTCGGCGGCCAGGATCTCGCGGCCTGCGGTGAGGTCGTCGGCGGTCAGCGGGTCGAGTGGATGCGGCCTGGTCATGGTTCGCAGTCTTGCCGGTCCACCTCTCCCTGAAAAGGCCGTCATGCGGCTGCCGACAAGAAGGGTGCACTGACGGCCAACCTCCGTGAAAGGTCCGGACCGGAGGATGGCGGCATGGGTCTGGATCTCGCGGGCAAGGCCGTGCTGGTGACCGGCGCGGCATCCGGTATCGGCCTTGCCTGCGTCCAGGCCTTCCTCGCCGAGGGCGCGCGGGTCGGCGCCCTCGACCGGGCACCCGTCCCCACACTGGCCGACGGTCTCCTGGCGCTCCACGCCGACGTGACCGACGAGCCGTCGATGGCGGCCGCCGTCGATGCCGTGGCGAGCCGGTTCGGCGGACTCGACGTCGTGGTGGGCTGCGCGGGGATCTCCGGACCGGTGGGCACACCGGTCACCGAAACCTCGGCGGCGGATTTCGCCGCGCTCATGGCGATCAACGTCACCGGCCAGTTCCTGCTGGTCAAACACGCCGCGCCGTGGCTCACCGCGTCGGGTGGCTCGGTGGTGCTGCTGGCCAGCGACTCGGCGTTCACCAGCGCGCCCGGCATGGTCCCGTACTGCGCTTCGAAGGGCGCCGTGGTCGCGATGACCAGGGCTCTCGCCGTCGATCTTCCCGGTGTCCGGGTGAACTGCGTCTGCCCGTCGGTGGTCGACACCCCGATGGCGCGCGGCGATCTCGGCGACGTACTGGACGATCCCGCTTTCCCGGTGCAGGCTCCCGAAGAGGTCGCCTGGCAGGTGCTCCACCTCGCGTCCGCGCGTTCGCGGGCGGTCAACGGCCAGGCCGTGCTCGCCGACTTCGGCGTCTCCGCCCGTTCCGGTTTTCCCGCTTAGAAAGGACTCCGCAAGTGAAAAAGGTTGTCGCGATCACGGGTGGCGGTACCGGTATCGGCGCCGCGGTGGCCCGCCGGTACGCCGACGAAGGCGCCCAGGTGGTGGTGCTCGGACGGCGGCTCGAACCGCTGGAGAAGGTGGCCGCCGAAACCGGCGCGCACGTCATCTCGTGCGATGCCAGCGCTCGCGAAGCCGCCGAGAACGCCGCGGCGGAGATCGTCGGCAAGTTCGGCAGGCTGGACGTCGTGGTGGCCAACGCCGGCGGGCACGGGTTGTCCTCGGTGGTCGACACCGGCGACGAGGAATGGGAACTGGCGCTGCGCTCGAACCTGTCCAGCGCTTTCGTGTTCTGCCGGGCCACACTGCCCTCGCTGGTCGAAACCGGCGGTCAGGTGGTCATCGTGTCCTCGCTGGCGGGGTTGTTCGCCGGGCCGAACGTCGCCGGCTACACCGTCGCGAAGCACGCGCTGATCGGCCTGACGCGCTCGATCGCCCGCGATTACGGGCCGAAGGGCGTGCGCGCGAACGCGGTCTGCCCCGGCTGGGTGCGGACCCCGATGGCGGACGGCGAAATGGACCAGTTCGCCGAGGCGGCGGGCTTCGACGGCGGCCACGACGAGGGCTACCGGCGCGTCACCGCCGAGGTCCCGCTGCGCCGTCCCGCCGAACCGGAGGAGATCGCGTCGATCGTGCGGTTCCTGGGGTCTTCGGAGTCTTCGTACATCACCGGCGCGGTGATCGTGGCGGACGGCGGGGCGCACGCCGTCGATCTCCCGACGCTGGCCTTCGAACGGGCGGGGATGGGTTCTTAGACGGGTGCGGACTCCGTGAAGGCCTCCTTCCCTACCTTGAGAGTAGGGAAGGAGGNCGTGAAGGCCTCCTTCCCTACCTTGAGAGTAGGGAAGGAGGCCTTCACGGACTTCCGAACGGTCAGGATTCGCCGAGGTAGGCCGCGTGCAGAGTCCCCGGCGAGTCCAGCAGGCCCTGCGCGGAACCCGCATAGGTGACCCGCCCCGAAGAGACCACCAGCGCGTCGCTCGCCACCCCGAGGGCCAGATGCGTGAACTGCTCGACCAACAGGATCGCCGCGCCCTCCTCGGCGAACCGGGTCACCATCGGCAGCAGCCGCGTGAACACCACGGGCGCCAGGCCCAGTGACATCTCGTCGATCAGCAGGAACGACGGCCGCGCGGCGAACGCGCGGGCCAGCACCACCATCTGCTGTTCGCCGCCGCTGAGCAGCGCGGCCGGTGAATCGCGGCGCTTCTCCAGTTCCGGGAACAGCTCGAACAGTTCGTCGGCCCGCGCGCGGGTGCGCGCGGTCAGCATCAGGTTCTCCAGCACGGTCAGGCCGCCGAAGACCGCGCGCCCCTGCTCGATATGCGCCAGACCCCGCCGCGCACGGGAGACCCGCGACTGCTTCGTGATCTCGTCGGATCCGATGTGGACGGTTCCGGCCGAGGCGGGGACCACGCCGGAGACGGCCTCCAGCAGGCTGGTCTTGCCGGCGCCGTTCGGGCCGACGAGCGCCGTGATCCGCCCCGGCTCCAGAGTCAGGTCGACGTCCCGGATCACCGGTCCCGCACCGCGGGTGACCGTCAGCCCCGCTATCCGCAAAGCGTTCACAGCATCTCCGTTTCACCCATGTACGCCTTGAGCACGGCGGGATCGGCGAGCACTTCGGCCTGCGGACCGGAGGCCAGCACGCGGCCGAAGTCCAGGACGGTGATCGTGTCGCAGACCGAGCGCACCAGGTCGAGGTCGTGCTCGATGAGCAGCACCGACACCCCGAACCGCGCGGGGACCTGCCGCAGCCGTTCCCCGAAGGCGACGTGTTCCTCGTGCGGAAGTCCCGCGGCGGGCTCGTCGAGCAGCAGTACACGCGGCCGCGCCAGCAGATGCCCGACGACCTCGACCAGCCTGCGCGCGCCGACGTCCACTTGCGACAGCGGAGTGCGGGCGGCCGGGCAGCCGAAGAAGTCCAGCGCCTCGCCGATCTCGTCGGCGGTGAGCCGCCGCCTGGCGAGGAACTTGAGGTACGCCCCGACCGTCAGCCCCGGCGGGACGCGATCCTGCTGGAACGTCCGGCGCAACCCGGCGCGGGCCCGGTTCGACGGCGACCCGGTCAGCGGGCTGCCGCCGAGCTCCACCTGGCCCTCGGCGTTCGGCAGGAAGCCGCTGATCGCGTCGACCAGCGTCGACTTCCCCGCACCGTTCGGCCCGATGACGCCGAGCACCCCGTGTTCCGGGACCGATATGTCCACTGAGGACAGTGCGGCCACGTGGCCGAAGTTCACGCTCAGCCCGCGTACGGTGAGCACCGGTGGACCAGGTGAGACCGGTTCCACCGCGCTCGTCCCGGCCGCGAGATCGAGTTTCGCCGGTTCCTTCCTGGCGCGCCGGTACCACACCTGGCGCACCGTGGTGCCCAGGTTCCCGCCGCCGGCCAGCGCCTGGACCCCGAGCACGCCGAACACCACGAAACCCCAGTCCTGCGGGATTCCCCAGCGTTTCAGCAGTTCAGGCACCCCGACCCACAGCACCGCGCCGAACACGGCCATGTCGATCAGGTGCGCGCCCGACATGATCGCCAGCACGTACAGCGCCAGCGACTGGATCGCGGTGAAACTGGCCGGGAAGGCGAGCCCGACCTGCCCGGTGAGCAGGCCGCCGCTGATCCCGCCGAGGGTGGCGCTCACCGCGAACGCGGTCAGCTTCGACGTTCGCACGCTCGTCCCGGCGGCGGCCGTGCCGCGTTCGGAGAACGCCACCGCCTGCCAGGCGCTGCCCCAGCGCCCGCGGCGCAGGAAGTGCACGGCGAGGCAGCAGAGCACCAGCACCACGACGGCGAGCTGGAAGTAGGCCCGGTCGTCGGAGAAGGCGTCCGGCCGTTCGACCGAGATCCCGCCGGAGACGCCGGGGAACTGGAGCTGGACCAGCGCGAGGTCGGCCGCCGCGGCGAGCCCCAGCGTGACGACGGCGAGGTTGATCCCGCGCAGCCGCAGCGCCGGCAGTCCGACGAGCACTCCGACCACCCCGGCGGCGAGACCGCCGAGCACCAGCCAGGTGAGGAACCCGCCGGGCGCCTGCGCCTCGTTCAAGGCCGACACCGTCCAGGCGCCGACGGCGCCGAAGGTCAGCTGGCACAGGGAGATCATGCCCGCGCTGCCGGTGACCACGCCGAGCCCGAGCAGGGAGATCCCGGCGACGACGGCGCTCATGCCGAGGTAGACGAAGTACCCGTCGAGCCCGACGCTCAGGCCGTACCCCACGGCGATCGCCACGATGGCGACCGCGAACGGAATCCCGCGTTCAGCGAGCCGCATCCCACACCTCCTTGCGCTGCGACCAGAGCAGCAGCGCGACGATGACCGCGAACGGCAGGAAATACCGCACCACCGAAAGGCCGTCGACCTGCGCGGCCGCGCCCTGGATCAGGCCGAGGCCCAGCCCGCCCGCGACCGCGAGGTCGAGACGGCGGAATCCGCCGAGCAGGGCGGCCGCGGCCGCGGGGACCACGAGCATCGCCAGCGACGTCGCGTCGTTGGACTGCGACGGCGCCACGATCGAGATCACCAGCGTGCTGACCACCCCGGTGACCGCCCACACCGCGACACTGAGCCGTTTCGCCGGGATGCCCAGCAGCTCCGCCGTGGTCGGGCGTTCGGACAGCGCCCTGAGCCGGACCCCCGCCGGGGTCCGGCTCAGCACGATCCGGCTGGCCACCGCCACGAGGACGGCCAGCGCGACCGTGACCACGGTGACTTGGCTGATCACCACGCCGCCGACGGTGACCGCCGGACCGTCCAGGATCGGGTGGAACGGCTGTGGCTTGTTGCCGAACAGGATGAACGACAACGAGATCAGCAGGAGCAGCACCGCCACGGTGACCGCCGATCGGGTGCCGGTGTCCGCCTCGGCGAGCCAGGTGGACACGATCCAGCCGAGCAGCGCGCTCAGCAGCCCGCCGAGCACGATTCCTACCACCGTGGCCAGCCACGTCGGCAGTCCCGCGTGGACGGACAGGAACACCGCCACGTAGCAGCCGAACATCCCGGTGGCCGACTGGGCGAAGTTCACCACCCGTACCAGGCGCGACATCAGCGTCAGGCACACCGCCAACACCGCGTACAGTCCGCCGGCGGCCAAGCCTGCCAGCGCTCCCTGCAGCATGTTTCCTCCTGTGTGAGGGAGGCTCGTGAGTGATGAGTGTCGTTAGAACGACACTTATCACTCACGACCCCCGCCAGCCGTGTTCCCGTTACTTCTTGGGAATCCGCAGCCAGTCGTCGGCGGCGAGTTCCCATTTGTTGGTGCCGGAGGTGAGCTTGATCGGCCAGCCCGCGGTGTTGTCGTGGTGTGTCTGGCCGGGGCCGAAGACGTACGGTGTACCGACCATCGGGTCGGTGATCGGCTTCATCTCGCGCAGTGCCTTGGTCACCGATTCGCGGGTGATGTCACCTTGGATCCCGCGGATGACGTCGAGGAAGTACTTCGCCGCCAGGTAACCGCCCTGGCTGAACGAGGTCAGCGGGATGTTGTTCTTGGTCATCAGCTCGCGCCAGTCCTTGTTCTGCGGGCTGGTCGTGTCGGTGAACGGGTAGAACTCGGCGGGCACGTACACCCCGGCGCCGGCGTTGGTGATGGCCTTGGCGTAGTTCTCGCTGTAGACGCTGGTGAGCAGCAGCCACGTGACGTCGTTCCAGCCCTGCGCCGCGGCGGCCTTGAGTTGCCCGATGGAATCCGGCTCGACCGGGTTCACCGTGATCGCCTTGCACCCTGCGTTGCGCGCCTTGACGATGTAGGAGGTGTAGTCGGAACCGCCGTAGGGCACGGTCGCGTCGAGGTACCTGAGCTTCTTGCCGGTGATGGCCGACCACTCGTCGATCGCCGCCTGGTACGACGGCAGCGTGTTGCCCGCGATCTCCAGCAGCGCGCAGATGTCGTTCAGCTTCAGGGTTTCCGAGCCGTAGAGCAGGGTCAGCGTCATGTCGTGGTACGGGCCGACGTTGACCGGGGCGATGTTCGGGCTGGAGAAACAGGCCGGGTCCACGCCGATACCCTGCATGGACAGGATCTTCTGCTGTTCGTAGTACTTGTTGTTGATCTCGCACTCGATGAGGCTGGACGAACCGACGAGCGCCACCGCCTCGTCCCGGCCGACGACCTCGCGGGCCGCGGCGGCGGCTGCTGCCGGGTCACCCTTGTCGTCGAGGGCCTTGTACTGGATCTGTCTGCCGTTCACGCCGCCGCTCGCGTTGGCCGCGTCGAAGACCGCCTTGGCCGCCTGGGAGGCCTCGGGGAACGTGGCCGCGCCGCTCAGCGCGTTGACCGAACCGACCACGATCGGCCCGCTCGAACCGCTTTCGGAGCCGGCGCAGCCTGCTGTGGCGAGCAGGACCACGGCGGCGAGGGCGACGAGGCGCCGCGCGGGTTTCACCGGTTCTCCATGGCGTTCACGACGGGGACCGAGTCGACGATCTGCTCGAACGAAGTGACCTTGCCGTCGGCGAACTTCCACACGTGCGCGACGCGGGCGGTGAACGAGCGACCGGTCCCGCGGTGCTTGCCCTCGTAGGTCCCGATGCCGATCACCGCGTCACCGGCGTCGAAAAGGTCGCCGAGGGTGAAGGTGTAGCCGTCCCACTCCCTCGCGATCGCGCCGAAGACGTTGTCCCGTACTTCTCCGGGGCCGGTGTAGGTGCCGGCGTAGGGGAAACCGGCCGCCTCCGTCCAAGTGGTCCCGGGACCGAGCGGGGCCAGCATGCCCGCCAGATCGCCCCGGTCGCTCGCGGCGTAGTGCGCGGCGATGATGTCTAGATTGGACACTGAGGCTCCTTAGACCGGTTGCGCGTCGGGATAGTCGACGGCGCCGAGTGGGTAGATGTGCCCGCCCGCGCGGGAGTGTTCCGACCGGCCGTCGCCGGTCAGGCCGAGGAAGACGCCGGTGGTCTTCAGCGCGTAGCCGAGGTCGTGCAACCACACGCTGGCCACGGCGATGCGGAATTCGCGGAAACAGAACAGGTAGAGCCCGTCCTGGAACTTCCACACCGTCGACAAGTCCATGTCCCCGTGACCGCGCTGCACACCTTCGAGGCATTGCCAGGCATAGCGTTGCGAGGACACGTACACGTGCTCGTAGAGGTGTTCGGGGCTGTAGCGGTAGATGTTGCGCTTGCCGATCAGGTCGCGCGACGGACCCGGTACCTCGCCGGTCGGCGTGCCCGCGCCGGTCGTGCCGGACCAGAACGTCTGCGAGACACGGGGAACGCCTTCGACGTCCTCGGCGCCGATGACCGAGCGCACGGCGAGCGCGCGATGCGTCGTCGTGGAAAAGACGACGGTGAGCGCTTCACCTTCCACGCTGATGTGTGGGAGATTGACGAAGAAAACGTCTTCCCGGACGGCGACCGCGTCGTACGGATCCTTGATTCCGTTGCAGGTGACGGTTTCAGCGTCCTCGAATCGCAGCGCGAGCGTCTTTCCGTCGTCGAGGGTGACGGTGAGCTCGCGTCCCGACAGGTCCGCGTTCGGCAGGCGGTAGGTGGCTATTCCGGCGGCGAACTCGTCATAGGTGCGCCACTGTTCCTCGGGTGCTTCGGGCATGCGGTCATCGTCGAGGCGACCGCACCGGCGACGCCAGCTGTCACGCGCTGGGCGGCAACAACCGGTCGCTCACGGTCAAGCCGCGGCGCAGTTCGCTCGGCGAGCAGCCGAATTCCGTCTTGAACACCCGGCTGAAATGCGGCGCGTCGACGAAACCCCACTTCGCCGCGATGGCCGCGACGGGCCGGGAAAGGTGCACCGGGTCGAGCAATTCGCGGCGGCAGTGTTCGAGCCGCCGGGTGCGGATCCAGCCCGAGACGGTCGTGCCCTGTTCGTGGAAGAGGCCGTGCAGATGCCGGGTGGAGATGTAGTGCTCGGCCGCGATCTGCGCCGGGCCGAGGTCGGTGGAGGAGAGGTTCGAGTCGATGTAGGCGAGTACGCGGCGCATCAGCTCGTGGTGCGGCCCGGCGGTCGCGCGGGCGAGGTCCAGTTCGCTGGCGAACAGCGTGGCGAGCAGATCGACCGCCGTATGCGCGAGCCGGACGCCCGCCGGCCCGCCGAGCTGGTCGAGGTTGCTGCCGAGTTGCGCGAGGAAGGGCACCACCACGTTGCCCATGCCCCGCTTGCCCGACATGGGTACCGCGGTCAGCTGGCCGACCAGGTCGCGGGGGAGATCGATGAGCCGCTGCGGGAACATCACCACGAGCGTGCGGAAATCCTCCTCGAACGCCAAGGTGTACGGCCGGTGCGTGTCGTACAACGCCACGTCCCCGGGGCGCAGCATCGCCTCGCGGTCGTCCTGGACCAGGAGCCCGGTGCCGGACAGGATCAGGCTCAGCTTGTAGTAGTGCCTGTCCGCCCTGGCGATGAGCTCGGGCGTCCGTTCGACCACGTGCGCCGACGCGGTCACCTCGGTCAGCTGGACGTCGTCCGCGCCGCACGAGCGGATGCGACCGCGGAAGTGGTCCCGGTGCTCGCTCGTCACGTGCAGCGGCACGAAGGACTGCGACACCACCGTGCGGAAATCGGTGAAATCTCGCGCGACCGTGGTGGTGGTCGGGTCGGCGGTGGCGGTGGTCACGGGTCACCTCGCAGCATCGGGGGGTGAATTTCATATACGATAAGCGATACGATGCTGCCGGGCAATGATCGCGGCGAGGTCAGTCGGCGAGGCGGAACAGGAGGGTCCTCGGGTCCACGTCGACGGGTACCACCGTGCCCGTTTCGTAGCGGCCGACGTCTTCGGTGAGGACGCGCGCACTGAACGGAGTCACTCCCGGGCCGGTGACGACGAGGTCGACGTCGTCCGCGGGTGTGCTCACCTCGCCGACCCAGATCCGTTTCCTGGAAACGACTTCGGCGTTCGCGCGGACCCCGGACCGGTCGAGCCCGCGGTGGGCCTCGCGAGCCTTGGCGTTCTGCCTGAGGTGTGAGCCGACGGTGCCCAGCCCGCCGAGCGTGAACACGACGCCCATGGCGATGACCACGAAGCGGTCGTCGTCGCCGGGTTCGAAGTAGCTGCTGATCCAGAGCAGGCCCGGGCCGATCAGGACCAGGATGGTCATGAAGAAGCCCAGGAGGCATCCGCCGACGGTGAAGGCAGGCAGCTCCGGTGCTTCCTTGCCCTCGCGGTCCGTCTCCACGGGCGTGAGGTTACTGGCCGGTTTCCGTCGGTGGTCCGGTAAAAATGCCCGCTTGCCGCCTGCGTCGAGACGGGCCCGTGGTCGGTCGATCACTCGCGAGCGAACCTTGCCGTCCTTTGTGGACGCCCGGCCGTCACCGGTCGGGCAAGGTGAGACAAAGGGCGTCCAGTGCGGCACCGAAGGCGTGTTCGGAGGGGGTGCCGTACCCGATGACCAAACCCTCGCGCCGGGGCATCGCGCTGTCCGGATGCGGATAAGCGGCGAGGCCGTCGAGAGCGAGCCCCTGACGCCGTGCGGCGCGCAGTGCGGCTTCCTCGGTACCTGCGGGCAGTTCGAGCACGGCGTGCAGCCCCGCGGCGATTCCGCTGACCGTGATGTGCGGGGCGCGTTCGGCGAGGGTGGTCGTGAGCAGGTCGCGACGGTGCCGGTAGACCTTCCGCATCCGGCGCAGATGCCGGTCGTAGGCGCCGCAGGTGATGAAGTCGGCGAGGGTGAGCTGATCGACGACGCCCGACCAGATCTCCCGCGGTCCCTTGGCGGCGACGACCTCGTCCGCCAACCAGCCGGGTACGGCCAGCCAGCCGAGCCGGAGCGCGGGGGAGAGGCTCTTGCTCGCCGAACCGAAATAGACGACGTGATCGGGGTCGAGACCTTGTACGGCGCCGACCGGCTCGCGGTCGTAGCGGAACTCGCCGTCGTAATCGTCTTCGAGGAGCAGGCCGCCGGTCGCGCGCGCCCAGTCGATGACCGCGGCCCGGCGCTCCGGACGCAGAGCGCCTCCCATCGGGTACTGGTGGGCGGGTGTCAGCAGGACGGCGTCCGCGCCGGTGCCGTCGAGTTCCTCGACGCGTGCTCCGTGGGCGTCCACCGTCAACGGCACCGTTTTCAGCCCGGCCTCTTCGAGCAGCGAGCGGTGGAACTCGAGTCCGTAGGACTCCACGGCGACAGGGCCGCGCAGGACCCGGCGCAGCAGGGTCAGCCCGTGCGCGAATCCGGAGCAGACCACGAGCCGGTCCGGTTCCGTGCGTACCCCTCTGGTCCGCGCCAGATACTCCACCAGAGCCGCGCGCAACTCCGGCCTGCCGCGAGGATCACCGGCGCCGAAGGCCTCGTTGGGAGCGGTCGCGAGCGCCCGCCGGGCCGAAGCCGCCCAGGCCGAGCGTGGGAAGGCGGAGGCGTCCGGGGAACTGGGCATCAGGTCGTGGACGACGCGCCGTGAGGCCGGGCGCGCCGGTCCCCGTGAGCGGCCGGGTTCCAGCGGCGTGGCGCGATGCGCGACGCGCGTGCCCGACCCTTGGCGGGTGATGAGCCAGCCTTCTTCCGCCAGCTCCGCGTACGCGTCGGCGACGGTGTTGCGGGCGATGCCCAGGTCGGCGGCGAGGGCGCGATAGGGCGGCAGTCGGGTGCCGGGCGCGAGCCGGTCGGACCGGATCGCTTCACGCAAGGCCCGCATCAGCCGGAACCGCACGCTCCCGCTGCCGGCGAGCTCCAGATGCAGATCGCTGCCCCGGTCCATCATGACGCCGCGAGCCGACGGGAATTGACCCATGAAATCTCCACGAGAATGCACCATACCGTGGGTCACTGGCACTCCTAGTGTCCTTGGCATGACCACAGTGCACATTCCCGAGCGGATGGATTTCTCCCGCGTCGCCCCGCGAGTCTTCAAAGCCGTGCTGGCCCTGGACGCCGCGGCCCGCGCCGGTCTGGATCCGGTCCTCCTCGAACTCGTGCAGATCCGCGCGTCCCAGCTCAACAGGTGCGCGTACTGCATCGACTACCACACCAGCGACGCGCGCAAGGCGGGCGAAACCGAAGAGCGCGTCAACCAGCTGAACGCGTGGGAAGAGTCAAGCCTCTACACCGCGAAGGAGCGGGCGGCGCTCGCTCTCACCGAAGCCGTGACCCTGCTGCCACAAGGGGTTTCGGACGCGGTGTACGACCAGGCGGCTCTGCACTTCGAGGACGCGGAGCTCGCCCAGCTCATCGCGCTGATCTTCACGGTCAACGCCTGGAACCGGATGAACGTGACCACTCGCAAGACGCCAGGCACCGAATAACCGCTCCCCGCACACCAAGGGCGATGGCCGCTCGCGCGCGGCGACGCATCGCGCCGGNCGGACAACCCGCTGTGGCTCGATTCCCAAGTCGGCCTGCCGAACCAGCCGTGCAACCTCGCGCGCGGCCATCGCCCTTGCTCTCGAAAGGCTCACTCGTGACCGCCGCCGAAACCCTGCCCAGGAGCCACTCACCGGTCAAGGGCTGGCTCGCCGTCCTGGCCGTGACACTGGGCATCTTCGCCCTGATGACCTCCGAACTGCTGCCCGTCGGCCTGCTCACGCCGATCGGCTCGGCAATGGACATCTCCCCGGGAACGGCGGGCCTGATGGTCACCGTGCCCGGTCTGGTCGCCGCGATTTCGGCGCCACTGGTGACCGTGGCCATCGGCAGGACCGATCGGCGGCTGGTGCTGGCGGTGCTGGTCGGTCTCGTGGGCGCGGCCAACCTGGCTTCCGCGTTCGCCACCGGTTTCGCCGTCGTTCTCGTCGCCCGCTTCCTGATCGGGGTCAGCGTCGGCGGTTTCTGGGCCCTCGCCGGCGCTATCGCGCTGCGCCTGGTGCCGAAACACCACGTCGCGCGCGCCACCGCCGTCATCTTCGGCGGTGTCGAGACGGCGTCCGTGCTGGGCGTGCCCGCCGGTACCCTGATCGGCGACCTCGGCGGCTGGCGGACGGCCTTCGCGGCCGTGGGCATCCTCGGCCTGATTTCCTTGGCCTGCATGATCTTCCTGATGCCGAAGGTGGAGCCGGACCAGACGATCACCTTCGCGGATCTGCCGCGCGTGTTCCGTTCGCACGCCGCGGTCCGCGCGGGTATCGCGATGACCTTCCTGGTCATCACCGGTCACTTCGTCGCCTACACCTTCGTGCGGCCGATCCTTCAGGAAGACGGCGTCGCGGACGGCATGATCGGTGTGGTGCTGCTGATCTTCGGGGCCGCGGGCGTCTGCGGGAACTTCCTCGCGGGCGCGCTGATCGACCGGTACCTGCGGCAGACCGTGTGCGGGATCGGCGTGGTTCTCGCGACGGCCATGGCCGTGTTCGCCGTGACCGACAACAACACCTTCTCGGCCGCCGCGATCCTCGTCCTCTGGGCGCTGGGCTACGGCGCCGTCCCCGTCACTTTCCAGACCTGGATCCTCGCCGCCGCGCCGGATGCGACCGAGGCGGCTTCCTCGCTGTACGTGTCGGCGTTCAACCTGTCCATCGCCCTCGGCGCGCTCTTCGGTGGCTTGGCCGTCGACGCCATCGCCACCGTCAGTGTGCTGTGGATCGGCGGAGCACTGGTGCTGCTGGCGGTCCCGGTGGTGGGGCGGCGGAGAGGGTGAACGAAACGATCCGCTTACGCGAGCGCGGCGGGGAGCGTTTCGAAGCCGCGCAGGATCCGGGTCTCCCGCCGTCGCGCACCGTCGAGCAGCCGCAGGTCCGGGAAGCGCTCGAAGATCGACCGCAGCCCGATCTCGCCTTCCATCCTCGCCAGCGAAGCGCCGAGACAGTAGTGCCGCCCCGCGCCGAACGACACGTGATCCCGCGCGTTCGCCCGCTCGACGTCGAAGGTGGCGGGGTCGTCGAAGATCTCCGGGTCCCGGTTGGCGCCCGCGAGCACGGTGGTGACTATCGCGCCGCGCTCGATGCGGGCACCGCCGATCTCGGTGTCCCGCGCGGACAGCCTGCCGGTCAGCAGAACCGGCGGGTCGTAGCGGAGGATCTCGTCGACGGCGTTGCTCCACAGGTCCGGATCCGCCCGCAGTTTCGCGAGTTCGCCCGGGTGCCGGGTGAGCAGGGCGATGCCGTTGCCGAGGAGGTTGACGGTCGTTTCGAAGCCGGCCGCCAGGACCAATCCGGCGGTGGCCTTGAGTTCCCGCTCGGTCAGGCCCACCCCGTCCTCGCGCGCGGCGATCAGCTTGCTGAGCAGGTTGTCGCCGGGGTTCTTCCGCAGTTTCTCCAGATGCACGGTGAGCCATGAGTCGAACTCGGCCAGCGTCGCCTCCACCGTGCGGAAGGTTCGCCACGGCAGGCCGAGGTCGAGGCTCGGGGCCGCTGCGCCGCCCAGTGCGAGCACCTTGTCGCGTTCCTCCGGGGGGACGCCGAGGATCTGGCTGATCACGGTGACCGGCAAGAGCCCGCAGTAGTGCTCGATGAGATCGACGGGGTTCGCCGGGTCGAGGCCGTCGAGCAGTTCGTCGGTGATCGCCTGGGTGCGCTCGCGCAGCTGCTCGACCGCGCGGGCGGTGAAGACGCGGGTGACCAGCTTCCGGTAGCGCGTGTGGTCGGGCGGTTCGCTGGCGAGCAGCGACGGCGGCTCGATCGGATGGATGAGGCCGGACGCCGACCACGCGACCAGCTTGTTGAGCAGCGGGTTGTCCGGGACGAACCGCACGGTCTTGAACGCGTCGCTGGTCAGCACCTCTTTGCACGCCGAATGCCGGGTGCTGACATGGCCGACCCGGGTGGTGGCGATGGCGCCGTGCGAGCGGATCTCGTCGAACAGCCCGCTCAGATCCGCTCCGCCGCTCGCCTCGACGGACAGCCTGCCCTGGAGGTCGCCCCGGCGTGCCGCGGCCCGCAGGGCGACCCGGGGGATGGCGTGACCGATGCCCCAGCGGGTGACCGGTTTGGCGATCGCCTCCGCCTTGTGCCGGAAGGTCCGTGCGGGAGCGGTCTTGAGTGCGAACATCAGGACTCCGTCCGTGCGGGTTCCCCTTCGAAGGTATCGGAACGACGTGTCAGTAGCCAGCGGCTCCGATTTCTGCGGACACGCTGTCCGCTCGGTAGTGTTCTGCACTTCCGGCGGGCCGGGGAGTGCTTGTGGGCGACTACGGTTTCGACATCGCGCTGGTCGCGGTGCTGGTGGTGCTCAACGCGGTGTTCGCGGGCAGCGAGATGGCGCTGATCTCGTTGCGTGAGGGGCAGTTGCGGGCGTTGGAGCGCGACGGTCGCGCGGCCGGCCGCACGCTGGTGCGGCTGGCGCGCGACCCGAACCGTTTCCTGGCGACGATCCAGATCGGCATCACGCTCGCCGGTTTCCTCGCTTCGGCGACGGCGGCGGTGTCGCTCGCGCAACCCCTGGTGCCGTTGCTGGCCTTCCTCGGCGACACCGCCGGGGCGGTGGCCGTCGCGCTGGTGACGATGGTCCTCACCTTCCTGACCCTGGTACTCGGGGAACTGGCGCCGAAACGGCTCGCCATGCAGAACGCGTTGCGGTGGGCGTTGCTGGTGGCGCGCCCGCTGAATCTGTTGTCGGCGATCTCGAGGCCCGTGGTGTGGGCGCTGAGCGTGTCGACGAACTTCGTCGTGCGGGTGCTGGGTGGCCGGGCGGAAGCCGATCCGGATCAGATGTCGCCCGAGGAGCTGGGGGAACTGGTCTCGGCGCAACGCGGCCTTAACGCCGAGCAGCGCATGATCATCAACGGCGCCTTGGAGATCCACGAGCGACGGCTGCGGGAAGTGCTCGTCCCTCGCCGGGCGGTGCTGACACTCGCGGCCGAGCAGGACCTCGAGTCGGCGCGGCGGCAGCTGGCCGAGTCCGGCCATTCCCGGGCGCCGGTCGCCCGCGGCGGCCACCTGGACGACGTCGTCGGTGTCGTGCGGCTGCGTGATCTGCTCGGCGAGCACGAAGACCTCGCCGAGGCCGTCCGGCCGGCGGTCGTGTTCCCCGATTCGCTGCGGGTCTCGGACGCGCTGCGGAGGTTCAAGGCCGAGCGGGAGCAGATGGCGCTCGTCGTCGACGAACACGGTGCCGTCGCGGGCATGGTGACGCTGGAGGACCTGCTGGAGGAGATCGTCGGCGAGATCTACGACGAGACCGACCGCGACGTGCTGGCCGTCCGCGACGGTACGGACGGTTCCCTGGTCCTGCCCGGCACCTTCCCGGTGCACGACCTCGTCGACGTCGGGGTCGAGCTGCGCGACGCCCCGCCGGGGGAGTACGCGACGATCGCGGGACTGATCCTCGTGATCCTCGGCCGGATCCCGGAGAAGCCGGGCGACCGGGTGACGGTGTCCGGCTGGACCGTCGAGGTGCTCGGCGTGGAGCATCACGCGATCACGCGGGTGGCGCTGCACCGTGGAGCGAACACGGAGCGGTGAGTTGCGCCGGGCGCGCCGGGTTGGCAGCGTGCCCGGTGTCCCGCCACGAAGAAAGGTGTTCCGATGCCGCAAGACCAGCCGGATGTGAAACCTCGTTCGCGCGACGTGACCGACGGCCTGGAGCGTGCGGCGGCCCGCGGCATGCTCCGCGCGGTCGGGATGGGCGACGACGACTTCGCCAAACCGCAGATCGGCGTGGCGTCCTCGTGGAACGAGATCACGCCGTGCAACCTGTCGCTCGACCGGCTGGCCAAGGCGGTCAAGAACGGCGTGCACGCGGCAGGCGGCTATCCGCTGGAGTTCGGCACGATCTCGGTGTCCGACGGCATTTCCATGGGCCACGAGGGCATGCACTTCTCGCTGGTGTCCCGAGAGGTGATCGCGGATTCGGTCGAGACGGTGATGATGGCCGAGCGGCTGGACGGCTCCGTGCTGCTGGCGGGCTGCGACAAATCCCTGCCGGGCATGCTGATGGCGGCGGCGCGGCTCGATCTCGCCTCCGTTTTCCTTTACGCGGGCTCGATCATGCCCGGTCAGGTGGACGGCCAGGACGTCACGATCATCGACGCGTTCGAAGCTGTCGGCGCTTGCTTGGCGGGGAAGATCAGCCGCGCCGAAGTGGACAGGATCGAACGCGCGATCTGTCCCGGCGAAGGTGCCTGCGGCGGGATGTACACCGCCAACACGATGGCGTCGGTCGCCGAGGCGCTCGGCATGTCGCTGCCAGGGTCGGCCGCTCCGCCCGCCGTCGACAGGCGTCGTGACGGGTTCGCCCACCGGTCGGGGGAGGCCGTCGTCGGGATGCTGCGCCAGGGCATCACCGCGCGGCAGATCATGACCATGGAAGCGTTCGAGAACGCCATCGCCGTCGTGATGGCGCTGGGCGGTTCGACCAACGCCGTCCTCCACCTGCTCGCGATCGCGCGCGAGGCGGAGGTCGACCTGCGCATCGACGACTTCAACCGGATCGGGGACAAGGTCCCGCACCTCGGCGACCTCAAGCCGTTCGGGAAGTACGTGATGAACGACGTCGACAAGGTCGGCGGCATCCCCGTGGTGATGAAGGCGCTGCTCGACGCCGGGCTCATGCACGGCGACGTGCTCACCGTGACCGGCAGGACCATGGCCGAGAACCTCGAAGGCATCGCCCCCGCCGGGATCGACGGCGAGATCATCCGCCCGCTCGACCGGCCGATCCACAAGACCGGCGGGCTGACCATCCTCAAGGGATCGCTGGCACCCGAAGGCGCGGTCGTGAAGTCGGCGGGCTTCGACGAATCGACGTTCACCGGCGCCGCGCGGGTGTTCGACGGCGAGCGAGCCGCTCTCGACGCGCTCGCGGAAGGCCGGATCGTCGCCGGGGACGTCGTCGTCATCCGGTACGAAGGGCCCAAGGGCGGGCCGGGGATGCGGGAGATGCTCGCCATCACCGGCGCGATCAAGGGCGCCGGACTCGGGAAGGACGTCCTGCTCATCACCGACGGCAGGTTCAGCGGCGGCACGACCGGGCTGTGCGTCGGCCACATCGCCCCGGAAGCCGTCGACGCCGGGCCGATCGCGTTCGTACGGGACGGTGACCCGATCACCCTCGACGTCGCGAACCGGACACTCGAAGTCGAGATCGACGACATCGAGGCGCGGAAGAAGGGCTGGGCCCCCAAGCCGCCGGCGTACACCCGGGGAGTGCTCGGCAAGTACGCCAAGGTCGTCCGCAGTGCCGCGCACGGAGCTGTTTGCGAGTAGGCGGGTCAGAGGTACAGGAAGGACCCCTTCTTGTACCTAGTGTCCTGAGTCAGAAGTTCGCGTCGCTAGTTCTTCTGCCTCAGGGTGGACGAAGGGGACTTTCACCGCATGTGACGTGGGTAAAGCGCCCTTCACCGCGTGAAATGAGGGGTGCCCACGAAAGTCCACAAGGGCCAGCCAGGCAAGGTGCCGAATCGGGCACGACTGTCTCGGGATCGCCCCTAAGAGCAGTCTAGGACCCTGCCGTCACCTCACGACCCGCCCCAGGCGCACTACGGCCGGATACCGATACGGACTTAAGACGCGCACTTCCGACTCAGGACGGCTAGGTACAGGAACGGGTCCCTCATGTACCTGGAGGCCACCACGAACGGGTGATGCGTAGGCCGGAGAGACGCGAGTACGTAATTCACCCGATGTGCCCCGCTACTCCGGAGTAGCAGACTCGGCGGCCCGACGATTCCCGCTGCTCCGGAGGTCGATGATGACCCTGACCGCGTCCCTTGCCCCAGCCCGCACCGCCGCCCTCGTGATCGCCCGCGTGGTCGTCGACGGGATCCGGCACTCGCTGCCGGAGCACGCGCCGCTGTTCGACGCGCGCGCCACGGAGTTCGTCGCCTCGGTGCTGGAACACGACGGGATGAACCTGGGCATCGCGGCCGGTGCGGACGCTTTCCGCCAGGTCGGCGTCGCCGAGTACGCGGCGGGCAAGGACCTGGAACGGCTCTCCCGCGCTTACCACTCCGCGGGCCGGTGCGCCCTGCCCGCGCTGGCCTCGCTGTCGCGGCAGCCCGGGGCGGGGTCGGCCCTGATGGACACCGGGGTGGAGGCCCTGCTCCGCTGCGCGGACGTCCTGATCCGGCTGTCCACCGCCGCCTACCGCGCGGCGCACACTCCTTCGGTCGCCGAACTGCGGCAAGACCTGCTGAAGGAGATCTTGAGCGGCCGCCCGCCGTCGAAATGGGCGGGACTCGCGGCGGAGGCGGGCTGGGTGCCGCCCGCCCGGGTGGTGGCCGTCGCCGCGGAGCCCGGCGCGGTCCGCGCCTCGTTCGGCCCGGAGGTGCTGGCCGGCCTCACCGGCGAGTATCCGCACCTGCTCGTGCCGGACGACGTCGAGATCGGTGGCGTGCTGGCGGGGACGCGGGCGGCGGTCGGGCCCGCGGTCGCGCCCGCCGAAGCCGCGGTGTCCCTGCGGTGGGCGCGCCGGACCCTCGAGCTGGTCCGGCGTGAGGTGATCGAGGACGGCCCGCTCGTGCGCTGGTCGGACCACCTGACCACGCACTGGCTTTTCGCCGACGAGGTGCTGACGACCGCGCTGGTCACGCGCAGCCTGGCCCCGATCGACGGCCTGCCCGCGAACGAGCGCGCCAAACTCGCCGAAACCCTCGACGCCATGCTCTCCGCCCGCGGCGGGGCACCCGAGATCGCGGACAACCTCGGCGTCCACCCGCAGACGGTCCGCAACCGCCTGCGCCGCCTCCGGGTCCTGTTCGGCGCCCGGCTCGACGACCCGGAGGCGCGGCTGGACCTGAGGATCGCCTTGCGCGCTGAGCTGCTCACGCCCGAACCGGGTCGGCAGGCGACTCCGATGAAGGTGGCCTGAGCGTCAGGCGGATTACGCGGACCGGGTCACCCACGTGGCGACCTGGACCCGGTTGGAGTAGCCGAGTTTGGTGAGGATGTGGTCGATATGGGTGTCCACCGTCCGCCGGGCGATGCCGAGCCGGTCGGCGATCTCCTGGTTCGTCAGCCCCTCGGCGATCACGTGCGCGATCTCGGTCTCGCGTTTCGTGAGCACCTGCGAGGCCTGCTTGCGGGGTTCGGGCGACCGTTCTTCGAGGGCGTACGCGATGGCGTCGGCGATGGGCATCGCGGCGCCGTCGGAGAACTCCTTGACCGCGACCTCCCAGCCCAGTGCGGTCGTCACGGCCTCGGTGTCGGCCTGCAAGGGCTCGGTGAACGCCTCGTACCGCGTCGGCCACGCGCCCACCGTGCGCCAGACGTTCATCGCGGCCCCCTGCAGGATCGCGGCCCGGCCGGGCCGTCCGGTGCGGGCGGCGCAGCCCGCCAGCACGGTGAGCGTGAACCCGACGACGACGCGGTCGTCGACGCGGGCGTGCAGGCGCAGGACCTGCTCACAGCAGCGGCGCGCGACCGCGAGATCACCTTGGAGGTATTCGGCGGCGGCGCGCGACCACAGCGCCCAGCCCCGCCAGAAGACCTCGCCCCGCCGCTCACAGCGTTCGACGGCTTCCGCGAGTACCGCCCGGCCGCGGCCGATGTCGCCGTTCAGCCAGATGGCCAGCCCGTGGTTGTAACTCGCCCAGAGGTCCGCGCCTTCGTCGCCGTGGGCGCGGAACAGGTCGATGGCCGTGCCGAACAGGCGTGACGCCTCGGCCATGTCGTTGCCGATCAGCGCGGCGTAGGCGCGGACGTGGAGCACGTATGCGGCGGCGAGCTCGTCGCCGCTGGACTCGGCTTCGGCGGCCGCCCTCTCCAGCATGCGGCGGTGAGCGGGCAGGTCTCCCTGCACCAGGGCGAGGAAACCGGAGAGCCACAGCAGGTGTGCCCGCTCGGGAACACCGGGCGCCGCGGCTTCGTCGAGACGGCGGACCCACATCCGGCCCTCGGTGTTCAGACCGCGGACGATCCAGAACTCCTTGACGTCGCGCAGCATCCGCAGCCCGATGATCGCGTCTTCGGGATCACCGGTGCAGTAGTCGAGGGCGACGCGAAGGTTCGCGTGTTCGCGCCGCAGCCGTCCGATCCAGGCGAGCTGATCGGTCTCCAGCCATTCGGTGGCGTACCGGCCGGCGAGTTCGGCGAACCAGTCGCGGTGCCGTTTCCGGTACTCCGCCGTCCCGCCCGTCTCGGTGAGCCTGTCGACGCCGTACTCACGCACCGATTCCAGCATGCGGTACCGCACGCCGCCGGGGTACTCCTCGCGCAGCAGGATGGACTTGTCGAGCAGTCCGTCGACGACTTCGAGGACCCGTTCGCGCGGCAGTTCGCCGCCGGAACAGACCTGTTCGGCGGCGTCGAGGTCGAAGCTGCCGGAGAACACCGACGCACGCGCCCACAGCAGCCGTTCGGGCCCGGTGCACAGGTCGTGGCTCCAGTCGATCAGGGCCCGCATGGTCTCGTGCCGCTCCGGCCGTCCTCGCCGGTCCTTCGTGAGCACGGAGAACTGCCGGTCGAGGCGGTCGGCCAGCTGGCGCAGCGACAACGCCCGCGCGCGGACGGCCGCCAGCTCGATGGCCAGCGGCAGCCCGTCCAGCCTGCGGCACAGCCGGATGAGCGGTTCAGTGTCCTCCTCGGTGAGCCGGAACGACGGCGCGACCGCGGTCGCGCGGTCCACGAACAGCCGCACGGACTCGTCGTTCATCACGCGCTCGAAGGAGTCGCCCTGTTCCGGGATCGCCAGCGGCGGCACCGGCAGGACACGTTCGCCCGCCACCCCGAGCGACTGCCTGCTGGTGGCCAGCACGGTCACCTGGGGGCAGGCCCGGACGACGGTGTCGGCGAACCAGGCGCAGCTGTCGACCAGATGCTCACAGTTGTCCAGCACCAGCAGCAACCGGCTTGCCTGAAGCGCCTCGACGACCACCTCGATGGCCGGTTTCGCCGAGCGGTCGCCGAAGCCGAGGACGTTCGCCACGGTCGGCACGAGCAGCGCCGGTTCCCGCAGCTCGGCCAGCGACACGAACGCGACCTCGTCGGCGGTGGCCTCGCGGTGGGCGGCGGCGACCCGCCACGCCAGCCGCGTCTTGCCGACGCCGCCCGGTCCGGTCAGCGTGACCAGCGACGACGCCTCCAGCAGGCGCCGCGCTTCACCGGTCTCGGCGTCGCGGCCCACGTAGCTGGTCACTTCGGTGGGATCGGCAGACCACCCCGCGAGTGAGCCAACTCCGTCCGCCATGCATTCTCCCGCCATCGACCAGACCCGCGAGTTCCGTCCGATGTAGACGGAAATCGCCCGGCTGCGGATACTAGCGGACCGGCGTCCTCCTAGCGGGAAGCTTGCTTCCCGCGATCATGGGCCCAGCCCGCCAGTACCGTTCCCGCGGCCACGAGCAGCAGGAACACGAGCACTCTGCCGCCCCAGTCACCGGGTACCCAGTCGAACGCGCCCCACAACTGGGTCGCGGAATGATCGAAGAGGCTGCGGATGGCGGCCTGCGCGAAGACGGCGACGGCCACCATCCCGACGATCTGCAGCCCCAGATAGCCGCCCTTGGTCATGCTTCCTACCTCCTGGTTCACGGTCGGGACCCAGCGTCGCCGCCGCGGGGCCAGGCGCACATCGGCAGCGCGTCGCGCTTCGCGTCCGACCAAAGTCGAGCCCCGGGTCGTCCTGTGTCCGGCTGCGCCGCCGCGAGCGGGTCGACCATGATGGGCCGGTGATCACCGACGCCGACGCCCAGCCGCCCCTCAGTCCGTGGGGACAGGCCTGGCGCCTGCTCGCCGCGGCCGGACTGGGCGTGCTGCTCTGGCTCGTCACGGCGTCGCAGGTGCCGGTGGGCGCGACGGGGCCGAGGGTCGACTGGATGATCACCGGTGATCCGCTGATCGCGCTCGCCTGCTTGATCGCCCTGCTGTGGCGCCGCCGCTTCCCGGTCGTGATCACGATCGCGGTCATCCTCGCGTCGACGGTTTCGGTGTTGGCGGGCGGCGCGTCGTTGCTGGCGCTCTGCTCGCTGGCCACCCGGCGGCGACCGGCCGAAACGGCGGTCGCGGCGGTGTTGTCGGTGGTCACCGCGGTGCTGACCGCCGACCTGTATCCGCAGCGCGAGGCGCCGGGACCGTGGTGGCTGCTGATCAGCCTCCCCACCTTGATGGTGGGCATCGTGGTGGCCGTGGGCGCCGCGATCGGGGCGCGCCGGGAAGAGGTGCGCTCCCTGCGCGAGCGGGTCGAAAGCGCGGAACGGGAGCAGGCCGCGCGGGCGGCCGAGGCACGGATCATGGAGCGGCACCGGATCGCCCGCGAGATGCACGACGTCCTCGCGCACCGCGTCTCGCTGGTCGCGATGCAGGCCGGGGTGCTGGGGCACCGGCCGGATCTGCCCGCCGACCAGGTCGCGGAACTCGCCCGCGGGATCGCCGACGGCTCCCATCAGGCGCTGGAGGAACTGCGGGACGTCCTCGGGGTGCTACGGGCCAGCCCGGATGAGGTGGAACCACCGCAGCCTTCGCTCGCCGACCTGCCGGCACTGGTCGCGGACGCGCGGGCGCTGGGGCTGGACGTCTCCTTGACGACCACGATCTCGGGCGAGCCGCCCGACGCGATCGCGAGGACCGTCTACCGGGTCGTCCAGGAAGGCCTGACCAACGCGGGCAAACACGCGCCGAGTGCGAAGGTGGCAGTCACCGTCGAGGGGGAAGCGGGGGACGGCGTGCGGGCGACCATCCGGGATTCCGGCGCGGCGCGGGCGATCGCGGGGCCGCCCGCCTCGGGTTTCGGGCTGCTCGGGCTCTCCGAGCGGGTCGGACTGGCAGGCGGCGAGCTGGACCACCACGCGGAACCAGGCGGCGGTTTCGTCCTCGCCGCGCGGTTGCCGTGGCCCGTCCGCGAAGGGAGCGAGTGAATGGGCGACGAGCGGGTGCGGGTCGTGCTCGTCGACGACGAGCACCTGGTGCGGATGGCGCTGCGGCTCATCGTCGACGGCGAACCCGACCTCGTCGTGGTCGGCGAGGCCGACGACGGCGACGCGGCGGTGACCGTGGTGGGGGAGCAGCGGCCCGACGTCGTCCTGATGGACGTCCGGATGCCCGGGCGCGACGGCCTCAGCGCGACCGAGGAGATCCTCCGGTTCCCGGACCCGCCCCGGATTCTCGTGCTCACGACGTTCGACTCCGACGAGATGGTGCTGGGCGCGCTGCGCGTCGGCGCGCTCGGGTTCCTCCTCAAGGACACGCCGCCGCCCCGGATACTCGCGGCGATCCGTACGGTCGCGACCGGCGAACCAGCGCTCTCGCCCGCCGCCACGTCCCGGCTGATCGCCGCGGCCACCGGGCCGCACTCGTCCGACGCGCGCCGGGCGTCCCGGGACACCGCCCGCGGGCTGCTGGCCACCCTGACCGACCGGGAACGCGAGACCGCGAACGCCATCGCCGAGGGCCTGTCCAACACCGACGTCGCGCGGAGGCTGGGCATCACCGTCGCGACGGTGAAGGCGCACACGAGCAGCATGCTCGCGAAACTCGGCGTCGAGAACCGGGTGCAGATCGCCTTGCTCGTGCGCGACGCGGACGGCTGAAAGTTTTTTCCGGCGCGGTGTCGAATCCGTCGTTCCCCGGTCGACGCAGTGTCGAAAGCAGGTTGAACCAACCCAAGGAGAAACCAGATGCGCACCCTGATCGCCACCGCGTTCGTCTCGCTCGACGGCGTCGTCGAAGGGCCCGGCGGGGAGCCGGGCTACCGCAACTCCGGCTGGACCTTCGACGGTATCGAGTTCGACGAAGCCGCCTACGAGCTCAAGGGGCGTGAGCAGGGCGAGGCGACCGCGATGATGATGGGCCGGGTCAGTTACCAGGCGTTCGCGCCGGTGTGGCCAGGCATGACCGAGGAGTTCTCCGAGTACAACGCGATGCCGAAGTACGTCGTCTCGACCACCCTGCGGGACGAGGACCTCGTCGGCAACTGGGGCGAGACCACGATCCTGCGTTCGCTCGACGACGTCGCGAAGCTCAAGGAGACCGAGGGCGGGCCGATCATCATCCACGGCAGCGCGGAACTGAACCGGAACCTCACCGACGCCGGGCTGATCGACCGCTACCACCTGCTGCTGTTCCCGGTTCTGCTCGGCGCGGGCAAGAAGATGTTCGGCGACACCGACAAGGACAAGCAGAACCTCAAGCTCGTCGAGAGCGAGGCCTACGGCAACGGCGTCCAGAAGCTGGTCTACGACGTCATCCGATGATCGGACCCCAGGCAGGAGCCTGGCACGTGTCCTGCGATCATGAACCGCGTGAACAAGCCCGTCTTCGTGCAGCCGAACCTCGACGGACCGGCGGTGGAGCTGTCCGGGGTCGAGGTCCACGTGGGTCGCGTGCCGCTGGTGTCGGACGTCGACTGGCGGGTGGACTACGGCCAGCGCTGGGTCGTCCTCGGCCGAAACGGGGCCGGGAAGTCGACCATTCTTTCGGTGGCCTCGACCCGGCGGTTCCCCAGCGCGGGGACGGCCGTCGTGCTCGGCCATCGCATGGGCGCGGTCGACCTGCGTGACGTGCGGACGCATATCGGCTTCGTCGGCGCGAACCAGCGGCTGCCGGACGCGGAGAACCACGACGCGCACACCGTGGTGCTCACCGGGTTCAGCGGAAGCGTGCTGCCGCTGTGGGATCGCTACGACGACGCGGTCCGGGACAGGGCGTCGAAACTGCTCGAACTGGTCGGCTGCACCGAACTGCGCGACCGGCCGGTGCGCGTCTGCTCGCAGGGCGAACGCGCCCGGGTCCGGCTCGCCAGGGCACTCATGGCCGACCCGCTGCTGCTCCTGCTGGACGAGCCGTTCGCCGGTCTCGACCTGCCCGGCCGCGAGGATCTCCTGATGGCGCTGGAAAACCTGACTTTGGCCCAGCCGGAGCTCGCGACGGTCACCGTGACGCATCACCTGGAGGAGATCCCGGCGACGGCCACGCACGCGCTGATGGTGCGCCGCGGCAAGGTCACCGGCGCGGGGCCGATCGACGATGTCCTCACCGGCGAAGGGCTCTCCGCCTGTTACGAGCGGGACGTCGAGGTCCACCGCATCAACGGGCGCTGGGCCGCGCACGCGGTGCGACGTTCGTGAAGACGCTCGTCACCGCCGTCGGCTGACGCCCGTGTCAGGCGGAAGGGCAAGGCCAGGCGAGCCGGACGATGGTCCCGGTCGGCGTGCTCGTCACCGTCGCCTCCGGCGCGAAGGCGCGGATGATCGGCAGGCCGCGTCCGCCGTCCGGGCGGCCTCCGTCGCGCCAGCGGCCCTCGTCGGCGACGCTGATCCTGAGGTGACCGTCGCCGTGGGCGGCGGTCACCTTCATGACGTTGTCGTCGGTGCCGTCGGGGTAAGCGTGCTTGACGACGTTCGTCATCGCTTCGTAGGCGGTGAGCTTGAGATCTTCGGCCAGTTCCCGGGGAAGCCCCCGTTCGAGTGCCCATTTCGCCAGGACGTCCCGTAGCGCGGCTGCCTGGGCGGCGACGGCGGCGACCTCGAGGACCAGCTCGTCGGTGCCGTCGCGCACCGGCTCGTCGATCGGTATCACGAAGCTTCTCCTCGTCGTCCGCCGCGGTCCACGACCGCCGGGTCCATCGACAAGGCTAAGGCACCGCCGGGGATCGGGACACGAGTGCCGCGCGAGCGGGCGCCGTCATCCGATATGTTCGGAGTAGTCGGGTACCGATCGCGAGGGGTGGATGACGGTGACGAGCGGAGACGGCGAAAACCTGGAAGTTCCGTTCTCGGTGACCGTCGCCAGGCCCGATGGCGCCGAGGTCGTCATCGCGGTGGCGGGGGAGATCGATCTGACGACCTCCGAAGATCTCAAGGAGACGTTCGAGAACGCGCTGGAGCCCGCGCCGGGCAGGCTCGTCGTCGATCTCGAAGGTGTGGAGTTCTGCGATTCCACCGGTTTGGCGACCCTGGTCAGGATCAACGACCGGTGCAGTACCCAGGGGGTCGACCTGAGTTTCCTGCCGTCACCCACGATCCGGCGGCTGGCCTCGAAGACGGGACTCTCCACGCTCCTGCCGCTCGCCGGATCCTGAGCGGCAGGCGGCTCAGCGGTTCGGCACTTCGAGGAGCGCGTGGTCGAGGTGCCGGTACACGGGGATATGGCTGTCGACGCCGAACAGGTGCAGCAGGCGCAGTACCGGCCGGGCGTCCGTGACCACCCCGGTCGTGCGGTGTTCGGAGCGGGCGCGGGCGGCGGCGGATTCGATGACCCGTAACCCGGCGACGCCGAGGAAGCCGACCTCGGTGAGGTCGAGCACCGTCGCGGCCGGGAGCCTGCCCCGAAGCGCGCGCTCCAGCCGTCCCGCGGTGGCGAGATCGATCTCCCCGGCCGCGGCGACTACGAGCAGGTCCTCGTTCCACCGGATCCGCTTTACCCGCAACAGGTTCTCGGCCGAAGGACGCGGCGGCGGAACGGCGAGCCGGGCAGCGGCGCTGAAGGCGGGGCCGTCGCGGCTGCTCCGCGTGAAAGGAATACGTTCGGTCATGGTGCTGTCTCCCGGATAGCCGGGACGAGACGACAACGGGTAAGCCTGCACAACGGCTGCGCAAGTCAACTCGCCGCCGCGTCGCCCTGTGACAAGGTGCTGGGCCGCGGACATGCGGGTCGTTCGTGCGGGCTGGTGGACTCAACCTCACGTACTTCTCACCGTACGCCGCTCACCGCACCTGGCAAGGCCGTCTGGGGTGAACGGCGGGATACATGGCCGTGCATGGTCACTCGCGAAGTGCCTTTTCCCAGGCGAGACCCTATTTTCGAGCGGTGCAACGCGTCGAGGAGCCGTTCGCCCAAAGGTGTCAGGCGGTAGCCTTCCCCGGCGCCGCAGCTCGCGGAAGCCGACGTCGCCCCGGCGGAGTTCCCAGATCACCCGCAGGGTCCATCGGCGTCCCCATCAGGTCGAGCGCGGCCAGGAGCGGACGGCGACTCCCGGCATCCTGTCTGGTCCGAGCGGCACCGCGCGCTGACCCGTGCCGTCGACGAACTCCACGACACCGCAACGGTTTTCGGCGAGACGTGGGCTGTCCCGTACCCGGCCGTCAGGGGCGGTGCGAATCGATTTCCCCGGTGTCTCCCCGTTCTCGTTTCGAGGACTTCCAGGTGGCGAGAAGACACAGCAGTGCCGCCGCGAAGCCGGCGGCGGTGAGTGTCCCGGCCCAGACGGCGCCGGTGCTGGCGAGAAGGTAGAGCTGGACCACGGCGGTGCACGCGTAGACGACCGCCAGACCCAGCCACAGCCGTTGCGGCATCATCCCCCGTCTCCGTTCGCTCGGTACGGGGTCAATCGCGGCGCGGCGGGATCGGGTTACAGGCTGTTCGAAAGCGGCCGTTCCCTGGTGGCGGGCTCAGCCAGGGCGGGATCCTCCGGCACGCCTGGTCCCGCGACCCGCTCACGGACCGTCCACGCGGAAGAAGTCCACCAGCCCGTCCCAAGACCGGGAACTCCGCCGCCGCTCCCACCAGGTCCGGAACGGGGTCGATGCCATGGCGTGCCGCGTGTACGACGTCATCACCGCGCGGTACACGTTTTCCGCCTGGTCCCACGTCAGCCGTTCCTTGCGCCAGGCCAGCACGAGCCGCATCCGCATGGGGTCGCCCTTCAGCGGCCGGACGACCATGCCGGGCAGTTCGGGCGCGGTGGGTTCGACGAGCTGCACCGCCTGCCCGGCGGCGATCAGGTGCCGTCCGCCGCCGTTGGGGCATTCGAACCGGATTCGCGGCGTGAACCCGGCGCGATGCGTCGCCGCGCGCAGCGACGTCAGCGAGCCGTCCTCGGGGCCGGGCGGCCCGATCCACGCTTCGTCGGCGAGCTCGGCGAGGTCGACCTCGAACCCGCCGGCGAGCCGGTGCCGGGCGGGGAGACCGATGAACACGGGCACCCACGAGAACAGCACCCGGTGCCCGAGGTGTTTCGCCAGTGGTACTTCCTGGTCGTCGGACATGGCGATGACGGCGATGTCGAGCGTCGCGCGGGCCAAGGCCTGAGCCAGCACCGCGCTGGAGGGTTCCACGTGGACGGTCACGTCCAGCCCCGGCAGCGCGTCGTCCAGCCGTTCGACGAAGGTGGGCAGACAGTCCATTTGGGACGATCCGAGCCGGACCGGACCGTCGCCGAGCGCGCCGAGGAGATCGCTCTCGAACCGGTCGAACTCCACGAGCAGGGTCAGCGCGCGGCGCAACGTCTGCTCGCCGACCGGGGTCGGGGTCACACCGGTGTGGCTGCGGACGAACAACGGCGCGCCGATCTGCCGTTCGAGCCGTTGGAGCAGCGAGGTCAGCGATGGCTGGGACATGCCCAGCGCGGCGGCCGCCTGCGAGAGGCTGCCCGCTTCGGCGATGGCGCAGATCGCCCGCAGGTGCCGGATCTCCAGGGCCATAGGCGGAGTCTATCGCCGCCGGTCATTACGGCCGGGTCCGTCGCGGTGCGAAGGTGCGGCCAGGACCATGACTACCTGAAAGGGGAGCCGATGACCGGCGACCGAACCCGGCCGGATCTGCGCGCGCTGCTGGCCGCCAAAGGGTTCCGGAACTGGATCAGCGACGGCTGGGAGCCTGCGGACGACGTGGTGGAGGTGCCGCCCGGCACCGCCGAGGCGGCCGCCGCCCATCGCGGCAGGCTGTCGGCGGAACTGCCCGGTCAGCGGATCGCGCTCGCGGCGGGCCGGGCCGTCGTGCGGTCCAACGACACCTTCCATGGCTTCCGCGCCGACAGCGACTTCGTCTGGCTCACCGGTTGCCAGCGCGAGGGCGCGATCCTGGTGATGACTCCGGCGGGGGACAGTCACCACGCCACGCTGTACGTCCCACGCCCCGCCGAGGCGCACGAGCCCGACTTCGTGGGCGACGCCGACACCAGTCCGCTGTGGGTCGGCTCCGCCGCCGGACCGGCCGCGTACGGGGACGCGCTCGGCATCGAATGCCACCCGCTGGAGGACCTCCCGCACGGCCTGCGCGGGCGGAACCCGAGCTTCCTGGTCGGTGCCGGGGTCGATCCCGCGCTCGACGCGCACCGCTTCGGCCACAGTGAGCGGCTCCGGACGGTCCTCGCCCAGTTGCGCCGGATCAAGGACGACTGGGAGATCGGCCAGCTGCGCGACGCCGTCGACGCGACCGCCCTTGGCTTCGCGGACGTGCTGGCCGCGCTCCCGGAGGCGGTCCGCGGCGGCGGGGAACGCTGGCTGCAGGGCACTTTCGACCGTCGCGCACGCACCGAGGGCACCGGGCCCGGCTACACCTCCATCGTGGCGGCCGGGCCGCACGCCCCGATCCTGCACTGGACGCGCTGCGACGGGAAGGTGACCGAGGACAGCCTCCTGCTGCTCGACGCCGGCGTCGAGGTGGATTCCTTGTACACGGCGGACATCACCCGGACCTTCCCGGTCGGCGGCGAGTTCACGAAGGCCCAGCGCGACGTCTACGACCTGGTGCACAAGGCGCATGTCGCGGCGTTGGGCGAGGTCCGGCCCGGCCAGGACTACGGCGCGTTCCAGGCGACGGCTCTGCGCGTGCTCGCGGAGGGGTTGCACGATTGGGGCCTGCTCCCGGTGTCGGTGGACGAAGCGCTGTCGCCGGACGGGCAGCAGCACCGCCGGTACATCGTCTGCGGTACCGGCCATTTCCTCGGGCTGGACGTCCACGACTGCGCCGCCGCCCATCCGTCCACGTACCGCGAGGGCACGCTCGCCGAGGGGATGGCGCTGGCGGTGGAGCCCGGTCTGTACTTCCACGCCGGCGACCGCACCGTGCCGCCCGAGCTGCGCGGTCTCGGCGTCCGCATCGAGGACGACGTCGTGGTCACCGGATCGGGATGCGACCTGCTCTCCAGTGCTTTCCCTTCGACCGCCGACGAGATCACCGCCTGGGTCCAGGCAGCCAGGGGCTGAAGGACGGACGAGGGGCAAGGCAAAGGTGGCGTGAGCCGAGTCAGTGGTGGAGTAGGGCGCCAAGGAGGCTGGCACGCTCTTGACCGTCCACAAGGGACACCGGTCGGGCAGTAGTGTCCATTTTGGGTACTTTGTGCGGGGGTCGTGAGTGGCAATGTGCGTTCTAACCATCATTGCCACTCGCGACCCCTCTCGAAAACCGCACATATAGCCACTAATCAGACTTTTCGCCGCTCAAATGTGTCCCTTGTGGACACTCAACGCATGGCCGGCTCTCGTGGCCAGTCCGGAACCACGCCGCGAAGGCCGCCTTCTCTACCTTGACCCAGCGAAGGGTCCTTCACCGCAGAGGCTCGGTCACGCCACATTTGACTTACCCCTCACCGGAGGGCCGGACTTAGGTCCGGCCTTCACCTCCCGTCAGTACCAGATGGTGTGCCCGGCGAGGATCCGCTCGGCGGCACCGGTCGTCGACAGGCCCGCGGCGGGCCGGTCCTCGGTGAAGTGCTCACGGAAGTCCTGGCTGAAGTGGCGGGTCATCAGCGCGATCGTGCGGTTCCAGTTCCCGCCGTCCGGCCCGTCCGGCGCCCACAGGTCCAGCAGCGACGAGCCGACCCTGCCCTGCACGGTGTCGCCGTCGTCCCAGCCAGGCGTCGAAGCGTCGTTTTCGAAGCTGTACGAGGTGCCGTTGTCGTAGACGTAGCGGTAGTCGCCGAGCGCGTAGGCGGCGACGGCGTCGGCGAAGCCTTCGGTCCACGCGCACGATTTCGAGCTGTGTTTCTCGATGTAGTGCGGGTTGCAGCCGTCGACCACGGGGAAATCACGACCGTAGAGCTGCCACTGCAGCCAATGCCCGGCCTCGTGGAGGATGAGGTGCTTCGAGTCGGGCATCGTCGCGCCGAGGAAGACGTAGTTCGTGTTCGGATAGTCCCAGTAGCCGCCCTCGGCTACCCTCGGATCCCAGACGAAGGTGATCCGGTCGCAGCGCCCGTCGGACTGCCGGGCCGTCCAGCACGACGAAGCCGGGTTGGCGCGTTTCCAGTACAAGACATTGAGCGTGTCCACGACCTTCCACGCCCGCTGCAGCGTCGATGGCACCTTCACCGTTCCGAGGTCCTGGGTGCCGGACACATTCGTGCGGTGTGCCGAGTCGAACGTGTAGTCGGTGGTGTTGTTCGCGGCCTTGACGACCCGCCACATCGAGGTGCTGCTCGACCGGAACCGCACGTACGCCTCGGTGAGTGACGCGGTGTGGCAGGCGGTGAACCGGCCGTCGGACGCGCCGGTGATACCCGCCGCGAGCCGGGTCGCCGCGGCGGAACCGGTGCGGCCCCACAGTTCCCAGTTCGCGTTCCGGGCCACCTGTGTGCGCAGGGGCTTGCTGGTACCCGCTTCGGCGTCGAGATGGTCGAAGGCGAGCGTGCCGGTGAGACAGGCGTTCGCGGACGCCGTCGCCGGTGCGGTGGACACGGCCGCGGTCAGCCCGAGGGTCGTGATGAGCACCGCGCCGAACGCTCGAAGTCGTCGGCCGGCGGATCTGCGGATCAGCTGCACGGGAATCTCCTCGCTGGAGGGAAACGACGGTGCGCCCGTGACCCTGTGTCGACGGTGACACACCGGTTGGTGAAGGAGTTTCATCGCGGCCGGCGCCGCCCACCATCGCGCCGTCCCATCGGCCGCGGCTATGCCCTCCCCGCCACGGGGCGTGTCATGATGTCCGCGAACTCGATCGGCAAAGCGAACGATTCGCCCATCCGGTCGTACGGTTTGACGAACGACAGGGAGCAGCGGTGGAGGACGAGACGCCCTCGATCCGGGACATGCTGGCGGTCAACCTGCGCGCGGCCAGGGCGGCGAGGGGCATCTCGCTGTCGGAGCTCTCACGGCGGTCAGGCATCGGCAAGGCGACGCTGTCGCAATTGGAGTCCGGCAGCGGCAATCCGACCATCGAGACCGTCTTCAGCCTGTCCAGGGTGCTGGAAGTGGCGATCTCCGACCTGCTCGACCATCGGGCGGGCGGCGCGCTCACCGTGGTGCGCGGTGCCGACGTCGAGGTGCTCAGCGGCGAGGGAGTGGATCTCCGGCCGCTGCGGCGGATCGAGACCGGTGACGGCGTCTTCGAGGTGTACGACCAGGTGGTGCGCGGGGACGCGCCACAGCGTTCGCAGGGGCACGTCGGGGTCGAGCACACCATCGTGCAGACCGGATCGCTGCTGGTCGAGGTGGCGGGCCGGACCGTCGAGGTCGGCCCGGGCGATTATGTCGCCTTCGACGCCCGTGAGCCGCATTGCTACACCGCGTCGGAGGGGCCGGTGCACTCGGTCCTCCTGCTGCAGTATCGCGCCGATGAGCGGCTGGACGGCAGGCCGCATCCGGTGCTGAAGGGCTGACCGCGCTCGAGGTATTGACACCTCTCAGAGGTGGAACCTACGCTCCGATCGTTCGCTTTACCGAACGCTGGAGGGTCGATGAACCGAACGCGCGTGGTCGTTCTCGGCGCGGGCATCGTCGGCGCCGCGTGCGCCCGTGAGCTGAGCCGGGCGGGCTTCGACGTCGTGGTCGTGGATCGCGGCCGTCCCGCCGGCGGAACCACTTCGCACGGCGAGGGCAACATCCTCGTCTCCGACAAGGGGCCCGGCGCGGAACTCGAACTCGCGAAGCTTTCGACCGCGTTGTGGCCCCAGGTGGTCGCCGAGATCGCGGACGAGGACGCGCGCGCAGCTTCGGCGATCGAATACGACCCCAAGGGCGGCATCGTCGTCGCCACCACGGACGACGGAGCTCGCGCTCTCGCCGCCTTCGCCGCGTCGCAGACCGGCGTTCGCGCGGAACCGTTGTCCCCCAAGGAACTTGCCGAAGCGGAGCCCGCTCTGACCCGTGAAGTGGCCGCCGCGTTCCACTACCCGGAGGACGCGCAAGTCCAGCCTGCGGGAGCGGCGCTGGCCCTGCTGGGCTCCGCGCTGCGCCACGGCGCGCGGTTGCGCTCCGACACCGAGGTCGTCGGCGCGACCGTCCACAACGGACGGATCACCGGCGTTCGCGTGCCCGGTGAGGTCATCGAGGCGAACGTCGTCGTGAACGCCGCGGGCCCCTGGGCCGGTCAGGTGTCGGCGCGTCTCGGCGCCGCGATCGCGGTCCGCCCTCGCCGGGGCGAGGTACTGGTGACCACTCCGATGCCCGGCGTCGTCCGGCACAAGGTCTACGACGCCGATTACGTCGGCGCGGTCGGTGCCGATTCGAGTGAGTTGCAGACCTCCGCCGTCGTCGAGTCGACCTGGGGCGGCACCGTGCTGATCGGCTCGTCACGCCGCCGGGTGGATTTCGACGACGCGATCCGCCCGGACGTGCTGAGCGCCATCGCGGTCAAGGCACTGCGCCTGTTCCCGGCGCTCGCCGACGTCGCGATCATGCGCGCGTACGGCGGATTCCGGCCCTACGTCGATGATCACCTCCCGGTGCTCGGCGAGGATCCGCGGCTGGGGAATCTCTGGCACGCCACCGGGCACGAGGGCGCCGGGATCGGGCTGAGCGTCGGCACCGCGCGGTTGCTGCGCGAACTGCTCACCGGGGCCGAGCCGGCGATGCCGGTCGAGGAGTTCACTGTGGACCGTCCGGCCGTGGTGGCGGCATGAGCGGGTGGCTCCTGCCGCGCGACCGCGATCCGGTGGGCCGGACCGACCGGCCGATCCGGATCACCGTCGACGGCGAACCCGTGACCGGGATCGCGGGCCAGAGCGTGGCGGGGATGCTGCTCGCCGCGGGATGGACCTCCTGGCGGACCACGCGTTCCGGGGCTCCGCGCGGTGTGTTCTGCGGTATCGGCGCGTGCTTCGACTGCCTGCTCACGGTGAACGACGTGCCCGACGTCCGCGCGTGCCGACGTCCGGCCGCCGACGGCGACGAGATCCGCACCCAGTCCCGGGAGGAGAACGCGTGAACGTGGTGATCGTCGGAGCCGGGCCCGCCGGGCTCGCGGCGGCCGAGCACGCGCTGTGGGCCGGTGCCCAGGTCACGGTGCTGGACCAGGCGGAGACCCCCGGCGGCCAGTACCACCGGATGCTTCCCGACGCGTACGCGGCGAAGCGTCCGGAGCGGGTTCAGCACGGGCGGGCGGAATTCGACCGGCGCCGCCGGGTACTCGCGCATCCGCGATGTCACTGGTGGCCAGGCTCCGCCGTCTGGGCGTTCGACCGTGCGGAGAAGGCGGTGCACATCCTGCGGGGACAGTCCGACGGAGGTGGACGGCGGCGGCTGACCCTCGTCCCGGACGCGCTGATCCTGGCGACCGGCGCGCACGACCGCACCCTGCCGTTCCCCGGCTGGGAACTGCCCGGCGTGTACACCGCGGGCGCGGCACAGGCGTTGGCGAAGGGGGAGCGGGTCGCGATCGGCGAGCGGGTCCTCGTCGCCGGGGCCGGGCCGTTCCTGCTGCCGGTCGCGGAATCGTTGCTGGGCGTCGGGGCCGAGGTGGTCGGGGTGCTGGAGGCGAACCCGTTCTCGACCGTCCGGAAAGGATGGTCGTCCCGTCCGTGGCGCCTGGCCGCCCACGCCGGGAAGGCCGGCGAGTTGGCTCGATACGCCACGACGCTGGCCCGGCACCGGATCCCGTACCGACTGGGGCGGGCCGTGATCGAGGCCCGCGGCGTGGACCGCGTCCGCGAGGTCGTGACCGCGCGGGTCCGTGCCGACTGGTCGGTCGTCCCCGGCACCGAGCGGACCTACGAGGTCGACGCGGTCTGCGTCGGCCACGGCTTCGTCCCGCAGCCGGAACTGGCCGTCGCCGCGGGCTGCGTCCTGGACGACGGTTTCGTGCGGGTCGATGCCGCGCAACGGACCACAGTGGACGATGTCTTCGCCGCGGGAGAGATCACCGGGATCGGCGGCGCGGTCACCGCCGCGGCCGAGGGAGCGGTGGCCGGGTGCGTCGCCGCCGGGGGCGAGCCGTCGCCGGAGCTGATCCGCGCCCGCGACCGGGCCCTCGCGTTCGCCGACCGCCTCGCCACGGCCCACCCGATCGGTGCGGCCTGGCGAAGCTGGCTGAGCGAAGACACGATCGTCTGCCGCTGCGAGGAAACCACGTATGGCGAATTGACGCGTGCGGCCGAAGACACGGTCTGTCCCGGCCCGCACGCGCTGAAACTCGGCACCCGGGCCGGCCTCGGCCCATGCCAGGGCCGCATCTGTGGTCCGACCGTGTCCGAACTCCGCGGTGGCACCGAACGGCACCACCGCCCGATCGTCCAGCCGATCCGGCTGGGCGAACTCGCCGCCCGAACCGAAGGAGAACCTGGATGAGCACCCCCGACCTCGGTGGCGTCGTCGTCGCGACCGCCCTCCCGTACCGGGTGGACGCGTCGGCCCCCGCCGGGCTGGCCGTGGACTACGACGCCTACGCCGCGCACTGCCGGTGGCTGGTCGACAACGGCTGCCGGGGCGTCGGCCCGAACGGCTCGCTCGGCGAATACTCGTCGCTGACCGACGAGGAACGCCGTCGCGTCGCCCGCACCGCGATCGAAACCGTCGGTGAGGACGGGATCGTCGTCGTCGGCGTGCACGGCCCCGGATCGCACCAGGCCAAGTACTGGGCCGAGGTCGCCGCCGAGGACGGTGCCGACGGCCTGCTGTGCCTGCCGCCCACGATGTACCGCGCGAACCGCGGCGAGGTGCTCGCGCATTTCGAAGCGGTGGCGTCGGTCGGGCTGCCGGTGATGGTCTACAACAACCCCATCGACACCAAGGTCGACCTCACGCCCGCCCTGCTCGCCGAGATCGCGCGGATCGACAACGTGGTCGCGGTCAAGGAGTTCTCGGGCGACGTCCGGCGGGTGCTGGAGATCCGCGAGCAGGCATCGGGACTGGACGTGATCAGCGGCGCCGACGACGTCGTGCTGGAAAGCCTGCTGATGGGCGCGACAGGCTGGTTCGCCGGATTCCCCAACGTGTTCCCCGCCGAGTCGGTGCGCCTGTTCGACCTGGCGTGGTCCGGAAAACTCGAAGAGGCCAGGGCGCTTTACGAGCCGCTGGTGGCCGCCTTTCGCTGGGACTCGCGCACCGAGTTCGTCCAGGCCATCAAACTCGGAATGGACCTCGTCGGCCGCTACGGCGGGCCGTGCCGTCCGCCGCGGGGGCCGCTGACCGAGGAACACCGCGAGCAGGTCACCGCCGACATGCGCCGCGCGCTCGCCTCGCTGGGGGTGGAGTAGGTGCGGTCGATCCGGTCGATCACCGCCGTCGACTCGCATACCGAGGGCATGCCGACCCGGGTGGTGACCGGTGGGGTCGGCGTCATCCCCGGCGACACGATGGCCGAACGCCGCCTGTACTTCATGGAGCACCTGGACCACCTGCGGCAGTTCCTGATGAACGAGCCGCGCGGTCACTCGGCGATGAGCGGCGCGATCCTGCAGCCGCCCGCCAGGCCGGACGCAGACTGGGGCGTGGTGTACATCGAGGTGTCCGGCTGCCTGCCGATGTGCGGGCACGGCACGATCGGCGTGGCGACCGTGCTGGTGGAGACCGGCATGGTCGAGGTGACCGAACCGAAGACCGTGGTACGGCTGGACACCCCGGCCGGGCTCGTGCACGCCGAGGTCGAAGTCCGGGACGGCCGCGCGGTCCGCGTCAAGCTCCGCAACGTCGCGTCCTTCCTCGCCGAGCGAGACGCCGTGGTCGAAGTGCCCGGCCTCGGCGAGGTGCGTTACGACCTTTCCTACGGCGGCAACTTCTATGCCATCCTCGAACTGTCCCAAGTGGACATCCCGTTCGACCGGGCGGCGAAGGACCGGATCCTCGCCGCCGGGCTGGACATCATGGCGGCGATCAATGACCGGCGTCCGCCGAAACATCCCGCCGATCCGCTGATCGGCGGCTGCAAGCACGTCCAGTTCCTCGCGCCGGGGTCGGATGCCCGCGCTTCGCGGAACGCGATGGCGATCCACCCGGGCTGGTTCGACCGGTCGCCTTGCGGCACCGGCACTTCGGCGCGGATGGCCCAGCTTCACGCTCGCGGCGAACTGCCGCTGCACACGCCGTTCGAGAACAGCTCGTTCATCGGCACCACCTTCACCGGGGAACTCGTCGCCGAGACCACCGTCGGCGGCGTTCCCGCCGTGGTGCCGGAGTTCTCCGGACGTGCCTGGATCACCGGCAACGCCACCTATCTGCTCGACCCGGACGACCCGTTCCCCGCGGGCTTCGTTCTCTGAGGTTGGCGGCGCGCACCGGTCCGTGAAGGCCTCCTTGCCTACCCTGAGAGTAGCGAAGGGGCCCTTCACCACCCGGCGGCGTGGTCCCTGGCGACATCGAGACGGTTCGGAAGCCGTAACTGCGGCCCCGTGTCGCGAAAGTGGCTTTGTCTCGTCGATCGCGGTGGTGGTGCTGCGGCGCACCAGGCCGGATCTGCCGCGGTCGTTCCGCACCCCGTGGGTCCCGTTCGTGCCGCTGGTCGGGGTGGCGTTCGCGGTGCGGCTGATCGCGAACCTGGACGCGGTTCGCGGCCTGGATGGTGCTCGGACCGGTGGTGTACGCCGTGTTCGGATTCCGGAACTCGGTGGAGAACCCGGAGAGGAAGGAAGCATGAAGCAGATCGAGAGGGCGGCGGAGATCGCCGCTGAATGGGCCGCGACCGACCCGAAGACGCGCACGGCGGTGCTCACCGGCGTGGCCGACGCCCTGGACGAGGCCGGGCCCTCCTTGATCGAGATAGCCGACGCCGAGACCCGGCTGGGGACGAAACGGCTGACCGGCGAGCTGGCCCGCACGACGTTCCAGCTGCGACTGCTCGCGGCCGAAAGCGGTTCGTACCACGACGTCCGGATCGACCGAGCCGACCCGTCGTGGCCGCCAGGACCCCGGCCGGAGCTGCGCCGGTACCGCACCGCTGTCGGTCCGGTCCTGGTGTTCGCCGCGAGCAACTTCCCGTTCGCGTTCAGCGTGGCGGGCGGGGACACCGCGTCGGCGTGGGTGGCCGGCTGCCCGGTGGTGGTCAAGGCCCACCCCGGCCATCCGGAGTTGTCCCGCAGGACGGCTTCGGTCGTCGTGGAAGCCCTCGGCCGCCGGGGTGCGCTCCTGGGCCTTGTCGAAGGAGAAGCCGCGGGCGTCGATGCGCTGCGCCATCCGGCGATCGCGGCCGCCGCGTTCACCGGGTCGGTGTCGGGTGGGCTCGCGCTGGCGCGGATCGCGGCCGAGCGGCCGGTCCCGATCCCGTTCCACGGCGAGCTCGGCAGCGTCAACCCGGTGATCGTCCTGCCCGGCGCGGCACGGTCGCGGGCGGAGGAACTGGCGGAGGGCTACGCCGGTTCGCTGACGCTGGGCAACGGCCAGTTCTGCACGAATCCCGGTCTGGTGTTCGTGCCGTCGGAAAGCCCGTTCGGGGATCTCGTCGCCGAACGGTTGCGCGAGGTCCCGGCCGCGCCGTTCCTGAACGACCGCATCGCGTCCGGTTTTCAGACCGGCGCGGCACGGCTGGCCGCGATCCCCGGGATGCGTGAGGTCGTCCGGGGACCAGGCGCCCAACTGCTCGAAGTCGCGCTGGAGGACTTCGTACCGGAAGCGGCTGAAGAGTGCTTCGGCCCGCTGGGCGTGGTGGTGCGGTACTCACGCCCTTCCGACGTCTTGCCGGTGCTGGCGGCCCTGCCCGGTCAGCTCACGACGACCGTGCACGCGTCACCCGAAGAGGCCTCCGAGGTCGAGACGCTGCGCCCGGTGCTGGCCGACCGCAGCGGGCGGATCCTGTGGGGCGGCTGGCCGACCGGGGTCGCGGTGACCGCGGCGATGCAGCACGGCGGACCGTTCCCGGCGACGACGTCACCGGCGTCGACCTCGGTCGGGACGGCGGCGGTGGAACGCTTCCTGCGGCCGGTGTCCTATCAGGACTGGCCGTCGCACCTCCTGCCGGAACCGCTGCGGGACGACAACCCGTGGGACGTCCCGCAACACTTCTCGTGACTCGTGAGCCACGCCGGGGTAGTGAAGGCCTCCTTCCCTACCTTCAGAGTAGGGAAGGAGGCCTTCACTACCGCCTGGGCCGGTTTTCGCAACGCGCCACCTCGCCTTACCCCTCAAAGGAACCGGCCACTCCACTCACGAGTCACGGGGAGACGACGGTCCCGCCCAGCACGACGTGCCGGAATTTCTCCGGCTCGGCCAGGACGCCGATGTCCTCCAGCGGATCCCGGTCGACGACGAGCAGGTCCGCGTGCGCGCCTGGAGCCAGCGTGCCGATCTCGCCGGTCAGGTTCAGCAGGTCGGCCGCCGTCGACGTCGCGGAGCGGACCACCTCCAGCGCGGACTGGACCTCGCCGCGCAGCCGGAACTCGTGGTTCTGGTGCCGGTGCATCCCGCCGAGGAGGTCGCTGCCGTACACGAGTTTCACGCCGCCCCTGGCCGCCCGCTCGAGGGCGGCCATGCCCGCGCCGAGCACCTCGTCGACCTTGCGCCAGCTGGATTCCGGCAGCCCGTGCTCGCGCCCTTCCTCCTTCAGCGCCCAGTAGGTGACCAGGGTGGGCACGAGATACGCGTCGTGCCGGAGGAACAGTTCGACACTGAGGTCGTCGATCAGGTTGCCGTGCTCGATCGACCGCACGCCCAGTTCCAGCGCGCGGTTCACCGCGCGGGCGGTATAAGCGTGCGCGGCGACGTAACGGTTGGCCGCCTCCGCCTCTTCGACGATGGCGCGCAGCTCCTCGGCGGAGTACTGCGTCGAGTCGATCCGATCGGTCGGGGAGGCGACACCGCCGGAGGCCATCACCTTGATGTGGTGCGCACCCTTGCGCAGCTCGTCGCGCGCCGCGGCGCGGACCGCGTCGACCCCGTCGGCGACCCGGCCGAGGCCGGCGCAGCACGGGTGATCGTCGCTGGCGTTGGCGCCGCGCGTCCGGCTGTCGCCGTGCCCGCCGGTCTGGCTCAGCGCGCGTCCGCAGAAAAGCAGGCGCGGGCCGCGGAACAGGCCCTCGGCTTGCGCGTCGGCGAGGCCGTAGTCGGCGCCGGAGGCGTCACGGACCGTCGTGAAGCCCCGGTCCAGCATGCGGCTCATGGTGCGGGCACTGTGCGCGGCCACGTACGACGGTGACGACGCGGGCAGCGATCCCAGATTCGCGGTCGACGCGGTGACGTGCACGTGGGCGTCGATCAGTCCGGGCAGCACGAACGCACCGCGCAGGTCCTCGGTCCGCGCGCCGTCCGCGGTGAGCCCGTCACCGATCTCGACGATCCGGCCGTCGGCGCACCGGAGGTCTCCCTCGGTGTACTCGCCCTTGACCGGGTCGAGCAGACGGGCGTTGCGCAGCAGCAGCGATCCGTTCATCGGTTCTCCTCCAGGAGTTCGCGCAGGGCCGGGACCGCCAACGGTGCCAGTGAACGGGCCGCCGCGACGGAATCGTCGTCGTAGCTGCCTTCTGCGTCGAGGAGGTTGAGGACGCCGAGCGTGCGGCCGCCGTCCACCACCGGCACGTTGATCACCGCGCCGCAGCCGAGCCGATCGATGAGTTCGTGGTCGGCGAAGATCTCCCGCACCGCCGCGCTGTCCGGCCCGAAGTAGGGCTCTTGGCCCGTGATGCACCGCTCCAGCCACCCGGCGGCCACCTCGACGGTCTTCTCGCCGCCGACCGGGTACTCGACGGGGTGGCTGCTGTGCACCCGTCGCAGTGCCCGCCGTTCGGGCACCCAGGCCAGCACGGTGAACAGCCGTACGCCGATCGTGGCTCGGGTCTTGTCTTCCACAGTGGACAGTGACACGGTCACTTGGTCATCTCCTTGGCGGTCTTCACGGGCGCGCCGTGTTCGGTCAGTTCTTCCAGGGAACGGCCGGCGGTGGACAGGCCGAACACGACCACGCACACCACCCCGGCCGCCAGGACGGCGGTGGTGAGGCCGAAGACGCCGGCGAAGCCGAGGCTCGCCGCGGACAGGCCGATGATGGTCGGGGCGAGGATGCTGCCCACCCGGCCGAACGCGCTGGACAGCCCGGTCCCGCTGGCGCGGATCCAGGTCGGGAACACCTCGGGGGTGTAGGAGTACACGCCGGCGTAGGTGCCGTTGAGGAAGAACGACAGCACCGCCCCGGCGAGGGTGATCGACCACGGCGCGTCCATCTGGCTCAGCCAGAACGCGCTCACCGCGGAGCCCGCGAGGTACAACGCGATGGTGTGCTTGCGGTCGAGCCGTTCCGACAGCCACGCGGCGGAGAAGTATCCGGGGATCTGCGCCAGGTAGATGATGATCGAGAACTCGAAGCTCTTGGTCACCGTGATGCCGCGCTCGACGAGCAGCGTCGGGATCCAGGAGAAGAAACCGTAGTAGGAGAACGTGATCACGAACCACACGGTCCAGATCACCGCGGTGCGGCGAGCCATCGCCGGGCTCCACAAGAACTTCAGCGCGCTGAGGAGATTGACCTTGGGGGTCTCCGTCGCGGGCTGGGCGTCGGCCGCCGCGACGGCGGGAAGTGCTTGCCCCGTCGCTTTTTCGACGTCCCGCTCCAGCTTCGCGACGATCTTTTCGGCCTCGGCATGACGCCCGTTCGCGACCAGGAACCTCGGTGATTCCGGCAGCGAACGGCGCCACCACAGCAGCATGACGATCGGCAGCGCGGTGATCAGCTGCGCGACCCGCCAGCCCTCCGGCACCGTCGGGACGACGAACCGCCCGATCAGCGCGGCGGCGACGAACCCGAACGAGAAGAACCCGGCCAGCGCGCCGACGAACCAGCCGCGGCGTTTGGCGGGGACGAACTCCGACAGGAACGGCGCGATGATGGCGCTTTCGGCTCCCGCGCCTGCCCCGGCCAGCACCCGGGCGCCCAGGAAGACCTCGTAGTTGGGGGAGAAGGCGGCGACCACCGAGAACACCGCGTAGAAGGCCAGCGCGTACATCATGACCTTCTTGCGGCCGATGCGGTCGCCCAGCAGCCCGGCGGCGATCGCGCCGAAGAGGAAGCCGAACGGCGTCGCCGAACCGATCAACCCGAGCTGGCCGTTGTCGAGGCCCCAGGCGGCTTTCGCGCTCGGAAGGAGGAAGGCGACGACGGCGGAGTCCATTCCGTCGAAGGTGTAACCGAGCCCGCCGATGAGCAGGAGTTTGTAATGGGGACGGCTCAGCGGGAGCCGGTCCAGTCGTGCCAGAAGCGTCATGGGGAACGCCTTCCGTGGTTCGGGCGACTAGGAGAGACGAGAGTGCGGACAACGTATACTGCGTTTTGGCAAAACTGCAATGGTTGTTGCAAGTGGTTCGCCGGGCACGATGCGTTACCGTGACGCCGTCGAGGGAGGGTGCGCGTGACTGGGACGGGAACCGACGACGGTTTCGAGGCGTGGCTTCGGGACCGCGCACCGGAGCGCGGCCTGCGGCCGAAGGCGGCCGCTGTGCTCGAAGTGCTGGTCTCGCAACCGCGCCGGGCGTCGTTCGGCTCGACGGCCGAACTCGCCCAGCTCGCCGGGGTCAACGTCGCCACCGTTACCCGTACGGCCCAGGCGCTGGGTTTCGCCGGCTGGCCGGCGCTGCAACAGGAGTTGCGGGCGCGGTACATGTCGTCGCTGAGCGCGCCGCAGGTGGCCGAGGAACACCGGGACGTCGACTCGCCGGGTTCGGCGTCGCTGCGCCGCGACCTCGACAGCCTCGCTCTGCTCAACCGGCGCGTCGCCGAGGACGAGATCCGCAACGTCGCGGAGGCCGTCGCCGGGGCGCGCCGCACGGTCGTGATCGCCGACGGCAGCTACGCCGCGGTCGGGATCGCGTTCGCGCACAACGCCCGGCTCGCCGGATACGACGTCCACGCCATCACGGCAGGCGACGCCGAACTCGCCAACGCCACGGCGAAACTGACATCCGAGGACGTCCTCATCGCGATCAGCTTCTGGCGGCTGTACGAGAGCACGGTGCTCGCCGCGAACGAGGCCAAGGCCAGGGGAGCGCGTGCCTTCGCCATCACCGACGCGGCCAGTCCCGCGCTGGCGGCCGCGGTCGAACAGGTGCTGATGGTGCCCGCCGAGGGCGTGACCTTCTTCCCGTCGCTGACCGCGGGAATGAGCCTGGTGCAGGCGATCGTCGCGCAACTCGCCGCCGTCGATCCCGTCCGCACCGGCGAGTCCATCGAGGCGGCCGAGGCCATGTGGTCGCGGTTCGACCTGCTGCACCGCCGCCCGGGATCGGCCGATCGGACAGTGCCGAAAAGGCCGACCGGTCGAGGCGTCTCCGCCGGATGACCGATCCGCCGCCCCCCGCGGGGAGGCGATCCTGGTTCCAGGCCGCCGGAACAGGCGGCACGGGGACCGAGGAGGCCGAAATGACGATCATCGCGACTCTGGGCGCATACGCCGGGCTCGCCCTTCTGGCACTGATGGCGGCGAGCCCGCTGCTGGTCGAACTCGATCAGCGCTTCCCGGTCACCCGCCGGACGAAGGCGGCCGAACGGGAACGCCGGCTGCCCGCTGGGCTCGCTTCGGCGTGACGCAGAGCACAGATTTGCGCGAGGTCTACCTCACGTGAGTGATTCGGGCTGCGCCAGTTCGTAACTTTGTGTCGCGCTATGGAACGCTCTGTAACGTGACCGTGGATTTCTGCACCAACGCCCAGCCCTCCGACACCTTCGCGGAGTTCCGGAGGAACGTCGACGAACTGACCCAGGCGTTCATCGACGCCTGCCGTCAGGGACGTACGCCGGGCGACGCTTCTCTCGACCTGCTGCAGCGGGTCCATCGCGAAGACCGCAACTGGGTCGTCGTCCATCTGACCTTCGCCATCGCCGCGCTCGCGCATCAGCGCACCCTCGCCCCGGCCGACTCCGTCACCCGGCCAGGTGGTGTGACGGGTGCGCCGGAGCGCGCGTTGTTAGCTTCCGCGAGTGACTGATCCGACCATCTCCGCGGTCATCGCGGTGTTCGCGGGTTTCGTGCTAGCGGGCCTCCTGGCCGTCCCGTACATCGCCGCGAGTTACCGGCGCCGCGGGGAGCTCGGGCTCTGGCGGGTCCTGCTGGTGTTCGGGTTCCTGGTCTACGCCATGTCCCTGTGGACGTACACGTTGCTCCCCATCCCGGACACGACGGCGGCGTGGTGTGCCGAGCACGCGTCCAGTCACCTGCAACTGCGCCCGTTCCAGTTCGTCGCCGACGTCCGTCGCGAACAGACCGGGGCCGGCCTGCGGGCGTTCCTGCGCAATCCCGCCGTCCAGCAGGCGGTGTTCAACGTCGCCTTGTTCGTGCCGCTGGGGATGTTCGTACGGCACCTCTTCGGGCGCGGCTTCGCGGCCACCGTCGCGATCGGCTTCGCGGTCTCGTTGTTCATCGAGTGCACGCAGCTGACCGGGGTCTGGTTCCTGTTCGAGTGTCCGTACCGGCTGGCCGACGTCGACGACCTGCTGACCAACACCCTCGGTGCCGCCGTCGGCTTCGGCCTCGCCCCGCTGTTGCGGCTGTTGCCGGGCAACGAGCCGTCCGCGCCGCCGGGAACGCCGCGGCCGGTCACCGCGCGCCGCCGCCTTCTCGGGATGGCCGTCGACGTCGTGTCGGTCGTCCTGCTCGGCACCACCGTCGGCATCGTGACGACCCTGCTCGCCGGTGAACCGAACACCGTGGTGACCGCACTGATCGGCACGTTCCTGCCGGCTCTGCTCCTGTTGTTCGTCATTCCCGTAGCCGGCAACGGCGCCAGCTTCGGCCAGCGGGTCGTGCTGCTGCGCCCCGCCGGCCCGGACGGCGGGAAGCCCGCCCTGTGGCGGACGGTCGTGCGGTTCCTGGCCGGTTCCGGCGGTTATTTCACGCTGCTGACCTTGGCGTCGGTGGTCAACGGCGGGTTCGAGCCGCTGGCGAACCTGTTGTTCTTCGCCAGCGGGATCCTCGCCTTCCGGCCCGAAGGTCACCAGGGACTGTCCGGGCTGATCGCCGGCCTGCGGATGGCCGACGTGCGCGAACTCGACGAGCCGGCCGAACCGAGCCTCGTGAGCGGTAAGGACGATTAGGCCCAGAGTGTCTTAAGTACCTACTGGAATGGCGCTTTCGCGTGATCAGATGGACGACACGCGTGATCAGATGGACGACACGCGTGATTGCGCGGACGGCTCTCGCGCTGAACCCGGCCACGGTTGTGTCGTCCATCCAGTCACGCGTGTCGTCCGCCGGATCACGCGTGTCGTCCGCCCAATCACGTGAGGTCCGACAGGTGGGTTCCACCCGATCGGGTCGAACCTGCCCGTCGTGCGCGTCATTGCGCCTGGCAGGACGCACGGGCCGGAACACTCGCCCGGTGGACGTGGAGTCGATGGACGAAGTGGCCGACTGCCTGCTGTCGGTGGCCTGGAACATCTTCCCGCTGATGGGGAAACCTCCCGCGAGCCCGGGGAACCGGCCGGAGGAGATCCGGACCCTCCTCGTCGACGCCTGCCACGACGCCGGGATGCGAGCCCGTGAGTGGGCCGCGGAGCACGGGGCGGGAACCGAAGAAGACCGTCGTCCCTTCCTGCGGCTGGCGGAGGTCGGAACGGACGCGAACCTGTTCCTGGGCATGGTTTCCGGCACGCTGGTGTCCGATCACGAGCGAGTCCGCCGCCGCTGGGCCGAGATCGAGACCCTGGTCGTCGAGGCGGGTGAACTCGCCGTCCTGATCAAGGGACGGCCGCCCCTCGCCACGGGAGATCAGTCCTTTTCGAGCGTCAGGTCGTAGCGGTCGAGCACCTCCTTGACAGGCTGGAAGAACGTGGTGCCGCCCTCGGCGCAGTCACCGGAACCGCCCGAGGTCATGCCCTGTGCCTGCACGAGTTTCGTGCCGGAGCCCGACGAGGGGCGGCTGACGAACGAGCCACCGGAGTCGCCCGGTTCGGCGCAGGCGTCGGTCTGGGTGAGGCCCCGCACGATGTTCCCGTTGCCGTAGTTCACCGTCCGGTCCAGCGCTTCGACCCGCCCGCAGTGCCAGTGGGTGGTGATCCCGGACCGGCAGACCCGGCCGCCGACGCCGACCACGTCGGCGCCCTCGATCCGCACGTCGGACCCGTCCTCGTACCGGTCGACCCGCGGCGGGGTCGAGACGTCGGAGTGTGCCACCTTGACCGTCCCGTAGTCGTTGCCGGGGAAGGAAGACCTCGCGACCTTGCCGATCGTGCCCCCGGCGCCGCGCACGGTGCCGCCGAGTTCGGTGCAGTGGCCCGCGGTGATCACGTAATGATCGTCGTCGTCGTAGGCGGTGAACCCGACCGAGCAGGCACCGCCGCTGAAGTACAGGCCTTGCCCGCCGATCACGCTCCACAACGGCCGCGGCGCGCTCTTCACGTGTTCCACCCGGACCGGGACCCCGGCGGAGGTGGCCCACGCCAGTCCGGCGGGATCGCCGCCCACCACACTGACCACGACGTCGTTCGACGACACGTCGACGTACCAGCCGGCGACCGAGCGAGGCAGGCCCGCGGTTCTGTTGTCCAATGTGGACTGGATCTGCCGCAGTTCGGCGGCGCTGTGCCGCAGTACCTTCGGGATCGCGCCCGCGGCGCGGATTCGGGAAGACCGGCTCGCGTCGGTGGTACCGACGATCAGTTCACCGGTCGTGGCGTCCAGCCAGGACCCGGCGAACGCGGCGCCGAGCGAGGTGCCGAGATCCTGCTGGGCGGCGGCCACCGTGGCCGTGCCCGCCGTTTCGTTCAGCACCGATGTCGCGGCGGAAGCCGGTGCCGCGAAGGCGGTGACGGCTGCCGCCGCGCCGATCAGGACGGTCAGGGTGCGCAGAGGACGTCGGATCACGAAAACCTCCATGGGTTCACGGAATTCGTTGCGGGAGAAGCGTTCCTTGATCGACGTTACGACAGGCGGACACCGGCCGAATGCCGCCAACTGAGTAGCGCTGGGAATTCGCCTTTCCGGCTCAGCGGAATGGCGGCTCCTCACTCGTGTGAGTGGAGATTGCATGATTTGCCGTCCCCGATCCGCCGACCGGCGAACGACGCTCAGCGACGTTCATACACCCGTTCGGGAAAGGGGCTTCCCAGGCCGAAAAGTGCAGATCACCTGATGGTGTCCGCGCTGAACCCGTTCGCCCGCATCCGTGACGAACGCGTTTCTTTCACCAGCAGGAAACGAGGCCCGCCGTGAACATCAGGCCGACGGTGAGCACGGGCGCGGCGAACAACGCCAGCGCTCCGCCCGCGATGGCTCGCACCCGTTCCGGGAAGCGCGCCGGTCGGCTCGCGTGCCGGGCCAGCCAGCGCAATCGGAGCGCGGTGTCACCGCCGCCGGCCGCGTGGATCGACAGCAGTGCCGAACGCACGGTCTCCGGTCCGTGCCCGGCAGCGGCCGCCCGGTCGGCGGCCAGTTCGACGAGCAGCCGGACCGCGCCGGGGAGTTCGCGCATGAGCGGGACGAACCGCAGTACGCGGCCGAGGGTTTCGGCGCATCCGGTCAGAAGGTGGTGCCTTCCGCGCAGATGAGCGCGTTCGTGGGCCAGCACCGCGTCGAGTTCGCGGGGTGAGAGCCTGCCCGCGAGGCCGTGGCTCGCGACGATCAGGCCGTCGCGGCCGCCGAGGCTGTAGGCGATCGGACGGTCGTCGGGCAGCCACAGCGTCGGCCCCGGCCGGGCGCCGGACAACCGGAGCACGTCGAGATGGCGCCGGTGCAGCAGCGTGCTGCGTTTCCGGCGCCGGGCGGTGGACACGGCGAGCCGGCCGCCGCGATCGCGACGGCGGTGCCCGCGAAAGTGCCGGCGAGTGGATCGAGGCCGGGAAGACCGCTGTGGCCGACGGCCGCCCAGCACTCGTGAAGGATCCGGGTGATGGCCCCGGCGGGCCCGTGGTCCGGCAGGACGAGGAGCAGGACGGCGCCGAGGGCGCCGACGAGGACGCCGAGCGCGGTCAGCAGCCACCACGCGAGCGCCGTGCCGGGGCTGATCCCGCCTGCGGTCAGCCTGCCGAGCAGCCGGGGTGAGCACCAGCCGATCACCACCACGCCGAACAGGAGCACCGCCGCCAGGATCATCGCTTGCCGGGCTTCCGTCGCAGGGCCCGCCGCAGGATGTCCGACTCCTCTTCGGAGACCGAGCGCGCGAAATGCAGCAGCACCGACTCCCGGTCGTCCGAGGCGTCGAGGATTTCCCGCAGGCTTTGCGCGGTGGTCTCCTCGCGGGTCGCCACGGCGCGATAGCGGTACGCGCGATTCTCCATTTCGCGCTCGACCCATTCCTTGCGGTGCAGGTTGTCCAGCACCGTCATCACGGTGGTGTAGGCGAGGTCGCGATCCCGGTTGATCGCCTCGAGAACCTGGCGCACCCGCAAGGGTTCCCCCGCGTCCCAGAGCACGTCCATCACCGACGCTTCGAGTTCGCCCAGCCGTTGCATGACACCTCCGCCGGGAAGGACGCTGTGCCGCTCCGGCTCAGCCGACGATGCGCCGCGCGCCCATCAGATGCCCGTCGCCCTTGACCGAACGGACGTCGACCAGCTGGCCCTCGGTGGGCGCGTCGACCATCTTGCCGCCGCCGACGTACATGCCGACGTGGTGGATGGCTCCCGGGTCGCCGGTGCCGTCGTCGTAGAAGACGAGATCGCCAGGGACGAGCGCGTCCAACGCGACGGCCTTCCCCACGGTGTACTGCTGGCGGCTGGTGCGCGGAAGCGAGATCCCCGCCTGCTTGTACGCCCACGACGTCAGGCCCGAGCAGTCGAATTCGCTCGGCCCGGTGGCCCCCCATTCGTACTGCGAGCCCCGTTTGGACAGTGCCGCCTGCAGCGCGTCGTTCGCGGCGCCGGGAGGGCCGAGGTAAGAGCCCTTGTCCTGGACCTTGCCGAGTTTCGCCTTGTCGGCGGCGGGTAGCTGTCCGAGAGCTTCCCGCACCTTGGCGATCTGGTCGTCGAGGTCCTTCTTGCGGGTGCGGACCTGGTCCAGCGCCAAGGTCGCGTCGTTGGCGGCGAGCTGGGCCATTTCCCGCGCGTCCTCCGCCGTCGCGCGCGCGGTCTGTGCCTTGGCGAGCGCGTCGCGCAGGCCGTTCAACGCCTTGGCCTTCTCCCCGGCCAGGACCGACAGCGCGGAGGAGCGGTCGAGGAACTCCTGCCTGCTGCCGCTGTCGAGCAGCAGGACGGCGTTGCCGAGGCGCTCGCCGCTCATCGCGGACCGCGCGATCGCCTCGACCTGCGGCCGGAAGCGATCGATCGCCGACCGAGCGTGTGTGAGATCGCCGTCGGCGCGGCCGAGGGCGGCCGTGGCCTGGTCGCGTTCGCTCTCGCGGGTCTTCAACCGGTCCTGGGATTCCTGCAGATCCTCGTCGGCCTTGGCCGCCTGGGTGCCGAGTTCCTGGTAGCGCCGCATCGGATCCTGGCCGTCCGGCGCCGGTTGCGCGCTCGCGGGGAGCGTGCCGAAGCCGAGGATCATGAGGGCGGCGGTGGCGGCGAGGGGGTGCCGCAGTGAGCGCCGATGTGGGGTCACGGGTGCCGAATCTCCTGTCGTACAGGGCCAACTATTGCGCTTAGTAGTACGGGGACGGAGGTGAGTGTCCGGTGAAGTCCTACTAAAGCACCTAGTACTAAGACTCATGGGAGATGAAGCCGATCTTTGCTACGGTGGGAACCGTGAGTGTCTTCCCGGCTACTCTTCGTCGACTCGTCGCGGCCTTGCTGTTGCGGTCGTGGCGGGCTCCGGAGCTGGTGGCTGCCTGGACGGGCACGGCGACGGCACCGTCTTCGACCTCGCGCGCCGGGCAGGCTTCCCGGAATTCCCGTGGCTGGCCCTGACGGTGATCGGCGCGCTCTGTGCCTGGGGATTGCGTGGTCTCGACCGGAGCCGCCTTCAGACGAGCGTCGTCCAGTAACTCCAGAAGGCCTGCAGGACCGCGACGGTGATGGCGGCGTACCAGACCACGAGGACCACGCTGTGGTATCGGATCGCCGCCTTCACCTCCGGTCCTTTGTGGAGGTTGTGCAGGGTCGTGTACCAGAAGACGGCGATGGTGACCGCCCAGACGACCATGCAGTACGGGCACAGCGCGCCGATGACGTACAGGCTCTGCAGCATCAGCCAGTGCACGAAGACGACACCGAGGGCCGCGCCGGCTTGCAGGCCCAGCCAGTACCAGCGAGGGAGCTTTGCTCCGCCGAGCAACGCGACCCCGGTCGTCACGACCACGCCGAACCCGGCGATCCCCAGCAACGGATTGGGGAACCCGAACAGCTCGGCCTGCGGCGTCTTCATGATCGACCCGCAGCTGAGCACCGGGTTGACACTGCAGGTCGGGATGTAGGAGAAGTCCTTGAGCAGCGCGATCTTCTCGACGGTGAGCACGAACGACGCCAGCAGCCCGATCGCGCCGCCGGCCAGCAGCACCCACGGTGTCACCCGAACGGCGAACGGCGTCATTTCGCCAGTTCCCGGTCTATGACGGCCTTGAGGCCCTGATAGGACGGTGAACCCGAGAACTTGACGCCGTTGACGAAGAACGTCGGCGTGCCCTCGACGCCGATGTTCGAGCCGTCGGTGCGGTCGGCGAGCACCCGGCCGAGGGTGACCGGGTCGTCGAGCGCGGTTTCGAAGACCTGCAAGTCGAGACCCAGTTCGCGGGCGAACCCGAGGAAGGTCTCGCGGTGGGAGACCTGCTGGTCGCCCCACTCCGGCTGCTTCTCGAACATCAGACGGTACATCGGTTCGAGCTTGCCCTGTCCACCCGCCGCCTCCACGGCCCGCGCGGCGAGTTCGGCGTTCTGATGGCTCGGGATGGGGAAGTAGCGCATCACGAAGGTGACACGGTCGCCGTACTCGGCTCGGAGGCGTTCGACGCCGGGAAACGCGGCGCCGCACGCCTCGCATTCGAGGTCGAGAAACTCCACGACGGTCACCTTGCTGCCCGGCGGGTCGGAGAGCCGATGGCTGTCCGGCCGGACGAGGATCGACGCGGGTACGACCGGGGGTGTGTCCGCCTGCCCGCTCGGGGCGTACTCACCCAGATTGGTGACGACGAGCAACGCGGCCACGACCGCGACGACGACGGCCACGACCGTCAGGGAAACCTTGGTGTTCTTGGTCATTCTGTTGTGTCCTTGGCTCGGTTCCGGCAACTGAAAGCGGCAGGGGCTTTGCCGGATCAGGTACGGGAAACGCAGAGCTGGACGAGCGGTGGAGTGGTCGTCGAACGCCTTGCCGGGGAGGACGGCGGTACTCCCGTCCCACCGGGGCGATGATGCCGGACGAGCAGGACGAGCGCGGCCAGCAGTGCCATGCCGATCCCCGCGACGTCGTCGAGGTGGTTGTCCGGATGGGGCTGTTCCGCCGGGCTCAGCAGGGACTCGGCCGGCTCGCATTCGTCGGCCGGGGTCGTGGTGTGGGTGGCTTCGACGGCGAACAGGGGAGCGCAGGGCGAACCGGCCGCCGCCGCTCCGTCACTGCACAAGGAACCCTGCAAGAGGGCGACAGCGGTGAGCACGGCCAGCACGGCGAAAAGCCGCGCTGTCATCCTCATAGTCCGTCTGCCGGTCACGCGGTGCAGGGTAAAGGTGACCTTGTAAAGCCGGGGCGAACTCGGACGAACCGGCTACAGATGTCTACGCGGTCCTGCCGGTTTCCGACCATGCCGCCGCCGTCGCCTGGTAGGAGCAGTGGATCGGGCGGCGGCCCGACACCGAACCCATGGAAGGCGTCGCGGAATGGCAGATCACCGGGAACGCCGGGCTCCAGGTCGCCCACGACCCGGAAGCCGCGGGTAGGAGCACCGTGGTCCTCGTCGTCGAGGACATCGACGAGACCGTCGGCGGCCTCGCGGGGCGCGGCGTGGGGTGCGGCCCGATCCAGGACTTCGGCTTCGTCAAGCTGACGGAGATCGCGGATCCGGCGGGCAACAAGGTCACCTTCGTCTGGGAGAACCCTTCGCAGGGGTAGGCCGCCAATTCTTTCCGGAAAATGACGGGATCGCGCGGAGCGTTGCCCGTGGCGGGCCGCCGATGGTCCGATTCCCTCCGTCATCGACACTGGAGGGAATCCCATGAAGCATTCGAGGCGCAAGACCCTCGCGCTGGCACTGCTGGTGCCGTTCGCCGCGCTCGTCGCGGTGCCCGGCGCGGAGGCCGCCGAGGTGGCGACCGAACGCACGATCAAGGTCGTCACCTACAACGTGGGCGACGCGGGCGGGCTCAAGGCCGACCTCGTCCGTCTCCTCGAGACCGAACGCCCCGCCGTCATCGGGCTGCAGGAGGTCGCCGACCGCGAGGAGGTGGTGAAGGAGGCCGCGGCCGCGACGGGGTACGTCGCCATCTACGAGTCGGACCGTCGCGCTGTCAAGCACAACGCCATCCTCGTGCGCGGCACCATGTCCGTCACCGGCCACGGCGCGCACGAGATCTCACCCGCGTCCAAAGTGGACCCGTCCACACCCGGTACCGGCCCCGCGGAGCCCGGCGACTGTGGCTGCTGGGTGCCACCGAAGTACGTCAACTGGGTGCGGGTGGGAGGCGCGGGCTTCGAGTGGGTCGTGGGCGTCGTGCACCTGACCCCGTCCGCGCAGCGGTTCGCCCTCAACCGTGAACTGCACAATCTGCAGGTCCGTGCCACCGCGGACTGGTTCTCCTCGCGTGCGGCCGAGCCCGTCGTCATGGGTGACTTCAACGCCGAACCGGGTTCGGACCTGATGACGGGGCTGCGGCGAGTGGCCGATTCCTACAGCGCTCCGAGCCATGGCACCAGGTCCATCGACCACGTGTGGGCGAAGAAGGACTCGACAGGGTCCGCGGTGGACGCCCTCGGCGGCTACGGAAGTGACCACCGTCCGGTGCGCGTTCGGGTGACGGTGACCCGATGATGCGACGCGCCCTGATCGCCCTCGTATGCGGCGTCAGCCTGCTGACGGCCGTGCCGTCCGCGACAGCCGAAACCGGGCCGCGCGACGAGTCGCTGGACTTCCGGTTCCCGGCGGCGGATCTGATGCGGGTGCCGGAGACGAACACCTATGTCGCGGTCGGCGCGAGCATTCCCGGCAAGAAGTTGCCGTACACCGAAGTCGAGTTCGGTGGCGGATCGTTCCAGCGCCGAGGCGCCGTCGATGGCGACGCCTGGGACGGCGTCACGTTCCCCGCGGGATACTGGGCGAGACCCGACTCTCCACTGTGGACACCGGCGTTGTTCGCGCACCAGGAGGACGGCCGTGTCGTCTACTATGTGTTCTACAGCGCGGCGCTTCCCGGCCCCGAGCCCGCCGGCCAGGCGAAACACTGCGTCGGCTACGCCACCTCGTTGCGGGCCACGGGAGGCTTCGTCGCCAACGCCGATCCGCTGTTCTGCCCGGATCGCGGGTGGGCGATCGACGCCGACGTGAGCAGGGGACAAGGCGAGGTCTGGCTGACCTTGCGCAACGGCGCGTGGACGCAGGACCGCGTCACCGCTCTGGGGGCGGCGAAACTGGACTTCGACCGGCCTCGCCACGTGCGGCGGATAGCCGAAGCCGACGCGAAGAAGCTCATCGACAACGCGAATCTCGAGTGGACGCACCACAACAGTCCGTCCGACGACGTCCTCACGATCGAGAATCCCAACGCCGTCCGCATCGACGGTGGCTGGTACCTCTTCTACTCGGGGAACAACTGGTACGCGAACCGCTATGCGACCGGCGTCGCCTACTGCGGAACCGCGCTGACCGACAACCGGTGCACCCCGATGGCCGAGCAGCGGGCGTATTTCTCCTATCAGCCGGACCCGGACGGTGAGCCGCGATTCCGGCCCGGTCTGCCGGACGAGTACCGCAAGAAGAACCTGCCGGGCAACAAGCGGGGTCCTGGCGCGTTCAACGCGTTCCAGGCGCCCGATGGTTCGTGGTGGGCTTCGTGGAATTACATCACCGACGCGAGCTTGCTTCCGCATGAGGATCCTTCGCCGGAACGGCGGAGCCGGATCGCCCGGTTGGTGAAAACCGGCAGTGGGGCAGCGGCCGAATTCAGCGTGCGGTGGTGACCCGCCGGATGATTGATCTCCGGATCACCGGGTAATCGCCTCGTGCCGGCCTCCACCAGCCGGATGCGACACCAACGGAGTTGAGAACCATGACACACGCATACGAAGAGCCCGAGTCATCGGCCGAACGGGTGGCCGTGCCGGAACCACGCGGCGAGAACGATGCCCTGGAGGAAACGGCTTTCGAGCTTGAGCCCACGATCGTGCTCGGCCGGGAGTGAGCCTTCACTAGGGATGGAGGCCGGCTCCTACGACGAGCCGGCCTCTCCCCGTGACGACCTCGGTGCCGGTCGTTACCGGCTCTGCCGGGCGCGAGCGGTCTCGCGGCGGCTGGCTTTCTCGAGCGCCTTGACCAGTTCGCTCTTCGACATGCGGGAACGCCCGCGAACCCCGAGCTCGCGGGCCCGCTGATACAGGTGCTCCTTTCCGGCTCGCGCGTCGACGCCTCCGTGGGTGCTCTTCGTACGCTGCCCGGCACCGCCCGCGGCCTGCTCGTCGGACGGCCCGCGGCGCTCCTTCGGCTCCCAATGATCACCGACTTTTTCGAAGGAGTGCTTCACGGCCGCGAACGCGGTCTGGCTGGCACGGCGGCCGGGCCCGTAGGTTTCGAGCGCCGAATCATGCGCGGCCACCCAGGTGTCCTGAGCCTCGCGCGGCGAACGCAAGAGCGTGCTGGGCAGGTCTTCCCGTCCTGGCATGGCGGACCTCCTTCCTCACGGATCGCGCTATCGGATAACCGATCCCGGCCCGGTCGAAACCAAGGGTGAGTAGGGCGAGCCCTACCGCGCGGCGTCGAGCAGGCACCACGACGCATCCACGGGCTGACCCGATGGTCCAGGACGAGGCGGGCCGCGATGCTGGACCCGATCGATCCGAAGTACTCGAACTAAGGAAACGTATGACGAGAGCGGGTTCCGTGCGCAGCCACCTGATTCGTGCCGCCAGTGTTGCGCTGGTGGGAGCTTTCTGCGCGATCGCCTTACCCGGCAGTGCCGATGCCGTGGTGAACGGGAAGGACTCCACCGAGCGCTACGAGTTCATGGCGTCGATCCCGGAGGTCGTGCCCGAGCTGAACAACGCCAAAGGTGTCTGCGGGGCCGTGCTGATCCACCCGCAGTGGGTGGTGACCGCGGCGCACTGTGTCGACCCGGGGAACAACCCGGCTCAGCCGGAGGGGACGGTGCGCGTCGGCAGCGAGCGCCGGACCTCCGGCGGCACCGTGCGGGCGATCGATCGCATGGTGCGCCACCCCGGTTACCAGCCAGGTGCGCCGAACAAGAACGACATCGCGCTGGTACGCCTGGACCGCCCCGTCTCCGAACAGCCCATCCGCATCGCCGGCCGCCCCGGCCGCCCCGGCACACCGACACGCTTGATGGGCTTCGGCACCACGGTCGACACCGCCGACATCACCGAAGTGGTCTTCCCCGAACGACTCCAGCAGCTCGACACCCGCCGGGGAGCGGTGTCGGAATGCTCGCCCGGCTACGCGGACTCGACCCGGCTCTGCACGATCAGCCGCGAGCCTGGTGCGATGGCGTGCATGGGGGACTCCGGCGGACCGCAGATCCAGCGCGGGAAGTGGGGCCGATGGGAGCTGATCGGCGTCACCTCGGGGCCTGGTGACAACGACGTGCCCTGCGCCAACGGACCCGGCCTCTACACCAGCGTGCCCGCCTACAAGGGCTGGATCCACCGCACCATTCTCGGACACCACTGACGCTCCTGCGCTTCGGCAGCGGGCGAGGATGGTGACCTGACCGTCCTCGCCCGCTTGCCGACGCTTCACCGGGGCGCCAGCGCCTCCAAAGACGACAGCTGCGCCTTGTGCAGGTTCGAGATGATGTTCCTCGGCTTGTCCGCGGCCTTGCTGTAGTAGTGCGCGCCGGACTCGAACGCCAGGTAGACGTTGCTGCCGTAGACCGTCAGCCCCTCGGACATGCTCGGCGCGCGGAAGCAGTGCTTCTTGGCCGTGTCCAGGTCTTTGTCGCCGGCGCCGCGCCGGACCACGTAGAGGTTGCTGCGGTTGTTCCTGCCGTGCGAAGTGCTGTAGATGAACAGGTCCTTGGTGACGATGAGGCCCTGCGTCTTCGTCGGCACCTCCCACGACCCCGGCCGGTAGCCCAGCTTGCCGTCGGCGCCGACGGTGTACGAGTGCATCAGTCCGCGCTCGGAGTCTTCGAACTTGCCCGCCCACAGGGTGTTGCTCGGGCCGTGGCTGGTAAGGAACGAGGAGGCGTAGACGGTCTGCGCCTTGCCTTCCTGCTCAATGGGCAGCGACTTCTTGATCGCGGTCTTCAGCTTCGCCAGCGAGTACTTGCGAATCGTGTCGCCCTTGCCCGACACGAATGCCCAACCCTGCTTCTCGAATACGGCGATCCCGCCGACGTGCGAGTAAGCGAGCAGCGCCTGGCCGACCTGCTTGCCGGTCTTGGCGTCGATCCCGATGATGATCGCGCTGCGGTGGCCCGACTCGTACGAGGTGACCAGGATCAGGTCGTTCGACCCGTCCCAGTTCGACCAGGTCGCCGTGCCCTGCGGGATGTTGGTCGCCAGCGCGGGCACAGGGTGACTCTTGCTGAACCGGTTGTCGTAGGCGTAAGAGGCCGATTCCCCGTGGTAGAAGGGGCCGTCCTTGCCGCTGGACTTCGTGTCGCAGGTGATGGCCGCGGCCTCAGCGGAGGCGGTGCCCACCGTGGTGAGGCCGAGCATCAGCACGCTCGCCGCGGCAGTGATCGTCGCCTTCTTGAGTAGGGTCTTCATGCATCCCCTTGTAGTCGTGGTACGTCCAGTTCTCAACTGGGACTCGCGGGAAGCTCTCGCGGTTCCCTGCGCGACTTCGCCATGCGCGGATGATCGCGAGGTGCTGATGCGGCAGGCCAACAACGCCCTTTGCGCCTTGGCGAAAAGGGTGTGTGCCCGGTCCGTCTCGCCGGTGACACTGATGCCCACGCCCTGACGAAATGGGGCCGCTTAACCAATCCGCACCATGAGGGGACGAAAAGTGATACGCAGGATCGCTATGACCGCCGGGATGGTCGCCGCCTTGGCTCTGGGCGCCTTTGCCGTCCCGGCCTCTGCGGCCGCCGACACACCGGATGGAGCGCACTGGTACATCGGGAGCGGAAACGCCTACGGCGAGGTCAGGTGGAATGACCACCACGAAGGCAAGGATTATGACCAGCTGTTTCTCAACGACGACCTCTTCCCGCCCGGCTATTCCGTCAAAATGACGGTGGTCCACGACTCCTTCGAAAAGACCGTCCACGCCAAGAACGGTGCGACGGTCATCGTGAAGATCCCTGGTTTCGCCAACGGTGAGACGGCCAAGTTCAAAGCCTGCGCTTGGGACAACGGTGAGGAAGTGACCTGTCGGCCCTGGACCACGATCACCGAGTAGGCCGGGACCTCGGCGCGGGGCGTCCGGCAGCTGGGGCGACGTGCCCCGGCGGGCCTTGACGTCAGCGGAAGCCGCGACACCGCTGCGGTGTCGCGGCTTCTCGGCGCTACCAGAAGCGTCCATTGCGGACAGCGAGCTTCATGAATCCGCGAGCGCAGGTCACCTGCAGCGAATCCGGACGCTCTCGCTCTCCTTGCGGTCGCGGTAATCATCCCTGCCATCGCGTGCGAAGTGCTCGGATACTGTCCGGTAGCGGCCCCGCTCGCACTCAGCTTCGGCGTCGGCGCGCACCCACCTGGCGTCCTCCCTCCTTCCGAGATCCTCCTCGACGTTCTCCCACTCGCCGTCATCATATTTCTGCAGCCACGTTCGTACCCCGATCACCTCCACCTCGTCGCGGCAGCGGGTTACGGCGCGGGCACGCACGATGTCGCCGTCTTGCGTCGGGCGCTCCACCCGGCCCTCGCACTCCAATTGCGGCAGTGCCTCAGCCGTCCCAGTGGCCGCCTCGGCGGCGGACGCGCCCCCCGCGAGGAGTCCGGAAATAAAGAGTGTCACACTCGCCGCGACCAGCGAGCGCCGAACAATTGAATTCGACAAAACAATTCTCCTCACATATCAAGAAAAGAAAAGGCCGATGTAGCTCATTGTCAGGTCGAAAATCAGGTGAGGACAAGTAGCCACTTCCTGGCCCTGGAACCGGCGGCAAGACAGGCGGACAAGCCTCGCCCACCACAGCTCCGGCCGCGCACTGGCGCCCCCGCTCCGCCGTACGGTCGATGCGCTGCTCCGGCCTCCTGGCGCAGAGTAAGCCTTGTCCCTCATAGTGACGGGGACTGACAAGTACTGCTTGCGCCATGCCGGACCACCACGCAGCTATGCGGCTGTTGCTTCGCAAGGCGTGTCTCAACGCGGTTGAGGATGATCGCCAGTGCCTGGATCTGCTCGTCGGTGATCGGTGGCCAGTCGGCGACGATGACGGCCACGGCCGGCACCGGAACGGGATGGCCGCACCAGGGTTCCGGCGGAGGCGGGTAGCTCCCCGGCCACGCCCGTCTCCGCCGGGCGCCACGTTGCGGGAGGCGCGTTGACGGTACGGCTGTTCTTCGGGCGCCCGCGTCCCGGCACGGTGGGCGAGTCCCGCCGCGTGGTGCACGTGTTCGCGGTGCCGGACACCGACACCATCCGGAGTTATGCGGACAGGCGAAGGTTGGCGGCTGGAACGCTTATAGCGGGCTGCCGAAGATCATGGCCGATGGCGGCGCGTTCCCGGGCGCCCAGGTCCCAGCCGATGGAATACCGCACCGTCCGCCATGGTGAGCCGTTCAGGGCCGTGATGTGGTCGACCAGACCGTGGGACGAGCCCGCACCGTCCACAGTGATCAGCAGGTCACGGCGATAGCGGGCCGGGATCTGGGCGATGGCCTCATCCAGGACCTCGATGTGATCGGCCACCGTGTTGGAACCCCCGCTTCCCTTGCGCGGCAACAACGCCAGCGACTCGCCGGTGTTGTCACGCCAGGCCATCAACGGAGCAGGCCTACCGGGACGGCATCGTCGACCACAACCCGGCGAGGGTGACCGGCCGGCAGAAACAGTACAAGCAGGCCGAGGACGAACTGGAAGACCCGCGGGCCCTGGCGCTGCCGGACTGGCACACCTTGACCAGGCTCGCGGACGCGCTCGTCGCGCGCTCGCACGGTGAGTACCGCAGCTGGGGCGACGTGGCGCTGTTCGCGGCGTGTACTGCCGCCCGGATCGGCGAAGTCTCGGGCTGCCGGTGAAAGACATCGACACTACGACCTGGACGCGGAACCTCCGGCGGCAGATCACCCCCGGGCCCGGCGGGCTGCTGGACAAGGGCGAACGGGCCCGGAAAGTACCCCTGATCGAGGACATTCGGGAACTGGTCGAGCACCGGATCGCCCTGACCGACGGGAACCCCGACGACCGGCTCTTCCGCGGGCCCCGCGGCGGCCGCATCACCACCGCGGTGCTGCGCGACGCGACCTACTGGGACGACGTGGTCGCCCAGCTCGGATACGAGCACCTGCGCCGCCACGACCTGCGGCACACCGGGCTGACCTGGATGGCCGCCCCCGGCGTTCCGTGCACCATCCGCGGAAGATCGCCGGCCACGGCTCGATCACGACAACCCAGAGGTACCTGTACCCGACCACCGCGCCATCACGGAGGCGGGGGAGATGCTCAGCGAGCATCTGCGGGCACCACGGTCAGGACGGCTCCAGTTCGTCCGATAGAAGAATTGCCAGAAATTCAGGAGACGCTCCGCCTTCTCGAAGGCGGAGCGTTTCTTTTTGGCGTTTTAGGACCGGACGGAAGCGCGTACCGGCCGACAGCACGAATGCCGGAAGGCGCCGACGAAGCTCAATCCGGGTGTGCCCGTTAAAGGCGTTGTTCACGCTGCCGCACGCACCGCCCGCCTATGGGGTCGTACACACCGTTCTCGTGGCCCTACCGGCCCCGCGGTGGACCAGATCCCAGCCATCAGCCCGCCGCCTGGTCCAAAGCCAGCCCCGGCGACCTGGCGCTGTTTTGCCCGGGTCAAGTGCGCCAGAGACGCTCCAGACCGTGACTTGGTCCCTACGTGGTCCCCAAGCAGCTGCTTCGGTATTCACTGAAGAATTTTGTCCGGTGGCACGAAAAAGCCGCTTGGCCTGGGTCTTCACCCAAGCCAAGCGGCTTCGTCTTCCGGTCGGGCTGACAGGATTCGAACCTGCGACCCCTTGACCCCCAGTCAAGTGCGCTACCAAACTGCGCCACAGCCCGGACCCGCGCTCCGTGGAGTGCGATGTGAGTACTTTAGCGGGTCCCGGACAGGGGCTTGCAACCAGGGGTCACTGTGTGTCTGAGCTGGGAAAACGGTCCGTGAGGGCCGCCCTGCCGGATTCGGGCGGCCCTTACGCGGTCACTGGGGGTTGCCGGCGTGGGTGAGGGTCTGCCAGGAGACGAACAGGTTGTTGGTGCCCGCCGGGCGCTGGCGCAGGGTGAGGGCCTCGGTGTTGCTCATGGTGTGCCCGAGGCGCGTGTGGAGATGGTTGTAGCCGACCTCGGTGATCGGGCCGAGGCCGAGCTTCAGGCCGCCGCCGCAAAGCCACGACGGGACGGCCGCGCCCATCTGGTACTTCGCGTGGAAGCCGAGGCCTTCGCGGAGGCGGTCGGCGATCTCGGGGTAGAGGTCCTGGCCCTGGATGCGGGTGGTCTCGGCGAAGTTCGCGATGGCGGCGAGGCCGTAGCCGGTGTGAGTGAAGTCGCGGCAGGTCTCCTGGGAGAGGCCGTTGACGAACGTCGTCTGGCCTTGCCAGTACTTGACGATCTTGTCGCGGGTGTCCAGGCCGCTGCCGGGCGCGGTCTTCGGGAGCGCACCGTCGCTGGTCAAGTAGAGGTAAGCGGGGACGCGGGTGCGGAACTTCGCGACGGCCCTGTCGTAGGCCGCCTTGTCGTCGAGGAACACGGCGATGCCGATCGCGGCCTCGGTCATGCTGAGTTCCCAGTTGCCGTTGCTGTGGCTGCCGTTGATCACCTCGGGCAGGTACACGTTCCGGAGCATGGTGCCGAAGCGGCCGGAATTCGGCCAGCTCGTGTACGTGTGCTTGATGATCTCCGCCGCGCGCGGCCACGAGGAGGCCGACCACGCCGACTGCAGGGGAGCGTTGCTGTTCGTGTGATCCTTCAGTATCGCGGACCACGCGTCCATGATCTCGATCGCTTTGGTCGCGTATTTCGCGTCCCGCGTGATGTACCACGCCAGCGAAAGCGAATACGCGGCGATCGCGTCTTGCCGCTCATCGGTACAGCCGATGTTCGGATTCGAATAGGAACCGCATTCGACGATGGCGCGGGGTTTCGGTGACCGCGACAGTGAGGCGTACGAACTCGACATCATCGCGTCGTAAGCCTGTTTCCACGGTTGCGCGCCGGCCTGCACCTTGGCGCGGACGAAATCCAATTGCGGGCGGCTGACCAGTACGCCGGGATGGGTGAAGGTGGCGGGTGCGGCCTGCGAGGGGGCACTGAAAAGGCCCAGTGCCAACGGGACGAGCGTGGTCAGGGCGAGCAGTTTCCTCGGTAGGGACATGGGACTCCTCGAGTGGGTGTGAACCAGGTCACCGGCGGCGCGCGATTCAGTGTCATGGTCTGAACCAGGTGCGTCAAGACCTTTGTTCACCCCGAAAAGAAAGAGGGCCCGCCCGTTCAGCGGGCTGAACGGATCAGTGCGGCCAGACACCGATGAAGGCCGGGCTTCCGACCGGATAAGTGCCGATCAGGCGCCAGGTCGCGCGTTCGTAGGCCTGGATCGCGTCGGAGTTCTGCGACGCGACATAACAATGCTCGCCGACAACGGAGAAGTGCCGCGGCCATGCGCCGGTCCGATGGTCGGCGACGGCCTGCGGAAGCACACCGTCGAACGTGAACTCCGTGATCCTCTCGGGACCCCGGTTCGACAGGAACAGCCGGTCTTCGTGCAGGACGAGCTGTGCCGGGAGGTTCTCGCCGCCGGGTTCGAGCGTCGCGGGAACGGAGTTCTCGACGGCGAACGTGCCTGGTGGCTCTTCGCGCACCGTCACCAGCGAGGCGGCCAGTTCGCCGACGACGTACGCGTGATTTGTGCCGGGACGCCGGACCAGTTGCCGCGGACCGGTCCCCGCGGGCAGCGTCGACACCGACAAGGGGATCAGCTCGCCCTCCTCGCCGAGGCGGTAGCCGCGGATCTCGTCCGTGCCCAGGTCGACCGCGCTGACCAGTGTCCCGGTCTCGTCGACGACGGCCATGTGGACGTGCGCCGTCTCCTGCCGTTCGGTGTCCGGGCCGCTGCCTTCGTGCCGGACCAGCGCCGTCCGCACGGTGGGCACTCCGTCCGGGCCCAGCGCGAAAGCGGCCAGGCTGCCGCCGCTGTAGTTGGCGCACAACAGGTACCGGCCATCGGGAGTGACCGCCAGGTGGCACGGATCAGCGCCGCCGGTCGGCAGCGAGTTCAGCGCCGACAGCGTGCCGTCTGCGGCGACGGCCACCGCGGTGATCGCGCCTTCGGCCGTTTCGTTCACGGCGTACAGCACGGGAAGCGCGGGATGTGGGGTCAGCCAGCTCGGCGAGTCCAGCGCGAGCGAACCCGCCGGGGTCAGCTCCCCGGTCCGTGCGTCACGCCGGAACGTGCCGATGCCCTCGCCACTGCCGTTGCTCACCGCGGTGTAGGAGCCGGCGATGAGCAGAGTCGGGCCATCATTCGCAGAAGTCACGAAGCACACTGTGCAGCAAGCCGAGGCGGAGGTGAAGCCCTCGCGCGTGGCTCACCACGCGCGAGGGGAGCCGTCACTTCAGCGAGTTGTCCACCGTGGTCATGAGGGATCCGGTGTCACCGGACATCTCCCAGGCCATGACCCCGAGCAGCCCTCTGGTCTTGAGCCAGGCCACCTTCTGCTGGATGGACCAGGCGTCGTCGAAGGTCCACCATTGCCCTCCGTTGCCCGTGTAGCACGACGTGGCCACGGCCGCGGTGTCGTGCTGGACGGCGCAGTTGGGGACACTGGCCAAGAGATTCGCGTAACCACGAGTACCTGCTTCCTCGGCGAACTGGCCTGGCGCGGCTCCGGTCGCGCTCTGCCATTCGCCCTTCTTGCCGCCGTCCGCGACCCCTTGCCAGCCTCTCCCGTAGAAGGCGAGGCCGAGGGTGAGTTTCCGTGGATTGGCCCCGGCATCGGTGTAGGCGTTGATCGCCGACTCCACGCTGAACTTGAAGTTGTACGGATCGTCCGCGTCGGCGTAGAGGTTCCCCTGGTGGCCGGTGCGGTTCGGCTCCCACGAGTTGTCGCTGCCGGAGCCGTGGAAGTCATAGCCCTGCACGTTCGCGACGTCGAGGTAGTCGAAGATCTTCGGGATCTCCCAGCCGCCCTTCACCTTCGCCGGGTCGGCGGGGGTGAACGCCTGCAGTTCGTACCGTTTGCCGGTGGTCGCGCCGTAGGCGTCCATCTGCGTGCGGAACTCGGCGAGCAGAGCGGTCAGGTTCGTCTTGTCGTTGGCGCTCCAGTGGTTCCCGGGGTGCCCGTCGGGGCTGCCCGGCCACTCCCAGTCGATGTCGATGCCGTCGAAGATGCCTGCGGCCGTACCCGGACCGCCGGCGCCGCCGTACGGCTTCACGTTCCCCTTGAGGTACGTGTCGATGCACGACGCGACGAACTTCTGCCGCGACGCGGGCGTGGCCGCGACGTCGGAGAAGTACTTCGAGTAGGTCCAGCCGCCCAAGGAGATGAGGATCTTCAGGTTGGGGTACTTGGCCTTGAGCTTCTTCAGCTGGTTGAAGTTGCCGCGCAGCGTCTCCCAGCCGGTGTCGCCGACGCCGTCGACGGACTGGGCGGCGGACATCGGCCGTGAGTAGTCGGCTTCCGCGTCGCCGGCGCCGTCCCCCTGGTTCGGGTCCTGGGGATTCGACGTCGTCCCCTTGGTGACACCCGAAAGGCAGGTGTGGTTGACCGGGTCTATGTTCCCGAAGGCGTACAGCAGATGGGTCAGCTTGGCGGCGGACCCGTTGGTCACCAGGTTCTTGACGAAGAACTGGCGGCCGTAGATGCCCCACTGGACGAAGTAGCCGACCCGGGCGTACCCGTTCACGATGTCGCCGGTGCGAGCGCTGACGGCGGCGCTGGCGGCGGAGACGTTGTCGTAACCGTCGCGGGCTTTGACCGTGAAAGAGTACGAAGTGGACGGTGAAAGCCCGGTCACCGTCGCGGTCGTCCCGGTCACCGTGGTGGCGAGGGAAGTGCCGCGGTAGACGTCGTAGGAGACGACGCCGGTGTTGTCGGTGGACGCGTTCCACGCCAGCGAGATCGAGCCCGAGGTGACCGCGGTCGAGCGGAGGTTCGAAGGCACGGTCGGTGCCTGGGTGTCGTCGCTCGGGTTGTTGGTGGTCACCGCCAGTGCCGGGGTGGGCGGGGACTTGGCGTCCTTCCGGTCCTTGGCGACGACGGTGAAGCTGTACGCCGTGTTCGGCGTCAGGCCGGTGATCCTCGCTTCGGTGCCGGTGACCGAGGCCGCCAGCGTGGTGCCCTGGTAGACGTCGTAGCCGACGACGGGCAGGGAGCCCGGGGCGGCGGCGTTCCAGGCCAGCGCGGCGGTCGTGGTCGTCTTCGCCACGAGCCGCAGGTTGGACGGTGTCGACGGCGGTGTGTCGCCGGAACCGTCGCAGTTCGCGTCGTCGATCCGGCACGTGAGCGGGTTGACCGCGGAACTGAGCCGGAACGACGGGCTGTAGGGGTAGGTCGAACGGCCCGGCGCGAGCGATTTGATGTAGAACGCCGGGGTGAGGGTGACCTGGTCGCCCGACTGGGAGACCGTGGCGTGCGAGCCGCTCGTGGCGGTCACGCCGGCGGGGACGGTGAAGGTGATGGACCAGTCGGCGACGGTTTCGCCGCTGGGGTTGGTGACGGTGTACTCACCGGTGGTTCCGGCCAAGGTGAAGGCGGCGCGGAGGCGGCCCGCCGCCAACGCCGGACTCCCCGCGGCCACGAGGAGCCCGGCGGCGAAGAGTGTCACGGTGAGTGCGCTGAGTAGTCGTTTTCTGGTGCGTCTCATGGCGGTTCTCTCCAAAAGAGGCGTCGAGACTGAACCTGAGCTGAACTGGCGCGATGTGGTCTAGACCACGCTTGAATGTAGCGCGGCTCGCATAAAAGGTCTAGACCGATTCGGCGGGCGTGAACCCGTTCGGCCGCGAGCGCGGATAGCAGGTGACACCGACGAACGGCGAAAGCCGGCTCATGAGCTCATCTGGGGAGGATCCGGTCGGGCGCATCGGGCCCGCCGCCACCGAGGACGCGCTGGGGGAGGTATTCCTGGTGGCGCCGGCGCCGCGAGGAGGCCAGGGAACTGAAGCTGCGCGAAGCCCTCGGTCCGCCGCCAGAGTAGAAGGGCACGCCGAGCGCGTCGCCGAACAGGTGACCGCCGAGGCGACGGGGAAGCTGCTGGAGAAGGCCTGGGCTACGAGGAGGCGGCTTCGGCACTGGGCATTCCGCTCAGGCGCCAGGACACCACGACTGCGAAGGAGATCTCCACTCATGGATGAGCTGAAGCTGATCGCCGAGCGGACCGGATCGGTCCCGTTCGCGGAATCCGGCGCACTCGCCTCGGCGCGGGCGCGCCGGATGGCCGAGGCCGCCGCCGGAACAGAAACGTGGTGCCGCTGCCGAAACGGCGGCGCTGGGTCTGGGCCTGGGTGCGGGCGGCCGGGCTGGCCGAGGCCATCACCGCTGTCGTCGCTCTGGCCCCGGTCGAGGAGGTCGGTCTCGAACCGCCCGCGGCCGCCGCGGATCCCGTCATGGTTCTCCGCAATGCCGTCGCGGCCGCGCTGAAGACACCGGGCACGTCACCGAAGCCGAGCCAGTTCGTCTATACGAAGACCAGGCAACCCGACGGCGAGCGGGAATCGTGGCTTTCGGCCGATGGCACCCACGACGGGGTGATCAAGGCGGCGGACGGCGGTTTCTTCCCGGTTCCGGGCTGCCGGAACGGGCGGGCGCAGGTGTACAAGGGCGAGGAGCCGCTCAAGGGCGTCGCGGAGCCGTGCACGCCGAGACCCGCCTACCGGACGGATCTCCCTCTCCGATGCGGACGCGATGTTCGCCTACCTCAACAGCAGCCATAGCGGCGCGAAGGGCGACTCCAACGCGATGGGCAAGGACCTCCTCGCGCTGACCACCGAGAGCCATCTTCCGCCGGTCGTCCAGTCGGCTCTGTTCGCCGCGGCGGCATCACCTGGCCGCTCGGCCCGGAGGACGACCCCAAGGTGGCGAATCCCGTCGTGATCGTCTTCGCCGCCGATACCTTCCGGTACTTGGGCACGAATTCGACCGCGGTGACCGCGTCCGGCCCGGTGGACGCGGTCGGTCAGCGGCCGTGGCGGCTCAGCGGCCGGTGAAGGTCGCCTTCCCGGGACCGTCGGCGAGGAACGACTTCACCGCCGCACGCAGGTCCTCGGTGTCGAAGAGCCCGGCGGCGATCGTCGTGATGTGTTCATTCGCCTCGGCGACGCCGCCGTGCTCGTAGTGTTCCAGGACCTTCTTGGTGGCGGCGTGCGCCTTTGTCGGCCCCTGGGCGAGGTCGGTCGCGAAGGCGCGTGCGGCCTCGTCGAAGCCGTCCACCGGGAGCACCCGGTTGACCACGTTCCAGCGTTCGAGTGTCGCGGCGTCGTAGGTCGCGCCCGTCATCACGAATTCCTTGGCGCGGCCGACGCCGGCGCGGGCGGCGAGCCGCTGCGTGCCGCCCATGGTCGGGGTCAGGCCGACGACCCGTTCGACCAGGCCGAACTTGGCCTTCTCGCTCGCGAGGATGAGGTCGCAGGCGACCGCGACCTCGAACGCCCACGTCAGGCACAGGCCGTGGGCGGCGAACACGGTGGGGAACGGGAGCGCGGCGATCCGGTCGGGGATCGCCAGCATCTCGTCGAAGAGCACCTTCGCCTCGGCCGCGCTCGACTGGGCGTCGAACAGGGAGACGTCCACGCCGCCGCTGACGATCTTCCCTTCGGCGCGGATCAGCGCCGCGCGGGGCGGCGTGGCCTCCAGTTCACCGATCGCCTCGCCCAGTTCGGCCTGCAGATCCGCCGTGTAGAGGTTCAGCGGCGGCGAAGCGATGGTCAGGACGGCGAGGTCGTCTTCACGGTCGAGGCGGATCGAGGCGGCCAAGGCGGGTTCCCTCCGATGGGTCGTTTTCCGTGACCCTAGCCCGATGCCCCCACGAGTTCGTCCCATTGCGCCTGTGCTTCTGGTCGCCATTCGACGTGCTTGCGGTGGAACAGGTCCGCCGCGCGCACGCCGCTCCAACCGTCGGGGAGAAGTTTTAGCGGAAGCCGGGGATCGAGGAAGGGGAAGCTGCGCCATTCGTGGACGAGTTCGGTCTGCGCGCGCAGGACACCGCGTTCACCGGAGGGGCGCAGACCGGTGAACCGGTCGATGAAGTCCTCGTAGCGGTCCTTGAGGTCACTCAGGTCCCAGGACCGCGCGACCATCGTCTCCTGATCGCCGACGTCACCGTAGGCGGCGGTGAACGACATCGCCTGCGCGTCGAGGCCGAGCTCTTGCACGATCTGCTGGGCCTCCCGTTGGCGGCTGAGATCCGGGCTGACCCAGACACCGGCCACCGGCGAACCGAACCCGGCCCACGTCAGGCGGGTGCGCAGCCTGTGCCGGAGATCCCGCTTCGCTTCGGGGACCGACACGATCAGCATCAGCCAGCGATCGTCCCAGGTCTTCTCCTCGTTGCCGAACGCGTAGATCCGTTCCGCGCCTTCGGTCAGGAGGCGCCTGCCGGGTGGAGTGAGCGACCAGCGCACTCTTCGTCCGACGCGTTCGGAGACGACCCAGCCCTCGGCGGAGGAACGGGCCAGCGCCTGCCGTGCGGACTTCTCCTCGATGTCCAGCACGCGCAGCGCCTCGACCAGCGTCGAGGTCCAGATCGCTTGGTCACGGGGCAGGACGTACTCGCCGAGGATCGTCATCAGCAGCGACCGCGCGCTGGCATGACCGACTTCCCGCCGCCTGCTCAACGTCGGCCTACGGGTACCGCCTTTCTGCTGGTGGACGACGGGGACCGGGGTGGCGGAGTCCGCCATTTGCTGTCACCGACCTCATGCTCGGGGATTCGTTCGGGTCCAGAAGAACAACCAGGTTACCCACGTTCCGTGATCGCTTGGATACTTGCCACTCTTCCGAGGGACCACGAGGTGTCCAATCGGCCCCCGTAGACTTACCGATCTCATGAGCGCCACACTCGTTGCCAAGAATCTCGCCGCCGGCCACGGCGACCGCGTTCTGTTCTCCGGTCTCGACCTGGTCGTCGCGCCCGGCGAAGTGATCGGTCTCGTCGGTGTCAACGGGGCGGGCAAGTCGACCCTGCTGAAGACCCTCGGCGGCCTCGTCCCGCCGGAAGAGGGCAGCGTCCGGCTGAACCCGCCGACGGCCACCGTCGGTCACCTCCCGCAGGAGCCGGAACGCCGTGAGGGTGAGTCCGTCCGCGCGTTCCTCTCCCGGCGCACCGGCGTCACCGCCGCACAGGCCGCGCTCGACGCCGCCACCGAAGCGCTCACCGCGGGCGAACCCGGCGCGGACGACGCGTACGGTCTCGCGCTCGACCGCTGGCTCGCGCTCGGCGGGGCCGACCTGGACGACAGGGCGGGCGAGATCGTCGCGGATCTCGGGCTCGCCGTGAACCTCGACCAGCCGATGCTGTCGTTGTCGGGCGGGCAGGCGGCCCGAGCGGGGATGGCGTCGCTGCTGCTGAGCCGGTACGACATCTTCCTGCTCGACGAGCCGACCAACGACCTCGACCTCGACGGGCTGGAACGGCTCGAACGGTTCGTGACCGGGTTGCGCGCCGGGACCGTGCTGGTCAGCCACGACCGGGAATTCCTCGCCCGCACCGTGGACCGCGTCGTCGAACTCGACTACGCGCAGCAGCAGGTGCGGACCTACGGTGGCGGGTACGAGTCGTACCTGGAGGAACGCGCCGTCGCGCGGCGGCACGCCCGTGAGGAGTACGAGGAGTTCGCGAACACCAAGGCCTCACTCGAAGCGCGTGGCGCGATGCAGCGTTCGTGGATGGAGAAGGGCGTCAAGAACGCCCGGCGCAAGGCCACCGACAACGACAAGGTGGGCCGCAAGTTCCGGAGCGAGGCGACGGAGAAGCAGGCGTCGAAGGCGCGGCAGACCGACCGCATGATCGAGCGGCTCGAAGTCGTCGAGGAACCGCGCAAGGAATGGGAACTGCGGATGGAGATCGCCGCCGCACCCCGGGCGGGAGCGGTCGTGGCGACCCTGCGCGGCGCGGTGGTGCGGCGGGGCGAGTTCACCCTCGGCCCGGTGGACCTGCAGATCGACTGGGCGGACAAGGTCGCGATCACCGGGGCCAACGGCGCCGGGAAGTCGACGCTGCTCGCGGCGTTGCTCGGCCGGGTCCCGGCCGACGAAGGCGCTGTGTCACTCGGTTCCGGTGTCGTGGTCGGTGAGGTCGACCAGGCGCGGAAGCTGTTCCTCGGCGACCTTCCGCTCGTCGAGGCCTTCGCCCGCGAGGTCCCGGAACTTGCCGACGCCGACGTGCGGACGCTGCTGGCGAAGTACGGGCTCAAGGCCGCGCACGTCCTCCGGTCCGCGGCCACGCTGTCGCCGGGGGAGCGGACCCGGTCCGCGCTGGCGCTGCTGCAGGCACGCGGGGTGAACCTGCTCGTGCTCGACGAGCCGACGAACCACCTCGACCTGCCCGCGATCGAGCAACTGGAGTCGGCGCTGGCGGAGTATCCGGGGACGCTGCTGCTGGTGACGCACGACCGCCGGATGCTGGACGCGGTGGCGACGACGCGGCGGCTGGAAGTCGCCGAGGGCAAGGTCACGGAACTCTGAGCATTTAGAGGACTGAATGCGGCAGGGGGTCAGCCCTTGGTCGCCCCGCCGGTCAGCCCCTTCACGAACTGCTTCTGCAAAGCCAGGTAGAAGATCAGCACCGGAAGCGTCGCCAGGAACATCAGCGCGAACACGCTGCCGAGATCCGCCTGGTACTGCCCGATCGAGCGGTAGATCCCGGTGGTGATCGTCGTGCCCTGGCTGGGCCCGAGGATGATCAACGGGTCGATGAAGTCGTTCCAGATCCACACCCCGAGGAAGATCAGCACACTCGCCGTGGCCGGGCGCAGCAGCGGGAACACGATCCGCCAGAACACCTGCGTCCGGCTAGCGCCGTCGAGCAGCGCGGCTTCCTCGAGTTCCACCGGCACCCCGCGGATGAATCCGGTGAACACGAAGACTCCGAACGGCACGTAGTAGCCGACGTTGAACAGCACCAAGCCCTGGATCGTCGCCATCAACCCGGTCAGCCGCAGCACCTCGGTGACCGGGATGAGGATCACCTGCGGCGGGATCATCAAGCCGGCCAACAGGATCAGCGCGAGCACCTTGGTCCATCGCTTGCCGGAACGTGCCAGGTAGTGCCCGAGCATGGCCGAGAGCACGGTCAGCACGATGATCGACAGCAGGGTGACGAGCAGGCTGTTCGCCAGGCTCACCCAGAACAGGCCGTCGGGCCGCGTGAGGACGGCGTGGATGTTGGTCAGCGTCGGTGGCAGCGGGACCGACGCCGGCTCCTGGGCGATCTGGTCGCCGGGTTTGAAGACGTTGACGAGCACGTAGTACAGCGGCACGGCGAAGAGCGCGCTCGCCAGGATCGCCGCGGCGGGCCGGAGTTTCGTGGTCACAGGTCCACCTCCCGCCGCCGCAGGAACCGCAGCACGATCGTGGTCAGGGCCGCCACGATCACCAGCATCACCACGGCCATCGCGGACGCGTAGCCGACGTGGTTCGCGTCGAGGCCGGTGGCGAGGACGTCGAACGCGATGGTGGCCGTGGTCCCCGAACCCGGCCCGCCGTTGGTGACCACCTTGACGTAGTCGTAGGTCTTGAACGCCGAGATCAGCAGGACGACGGTGTTGATCGTCAGCGACGGCGCGAGCAGCGGCCAGGTCACCGCGCGGAACCGGCGGACCGGTCCGGCGCCGTCGATCTCCGCGGCCTCCAGCAGTTCGGCCGGGACACCTTGCAGGCCCGCGAGATACACGACCACGCAGAATCCCAGCATCTGCCAGCACACGATCGACGCGACCGAGTACAGCGCGAGATCAGGATCCGAAAGCCAGCCCGGCGGGTGCTCGACGCCGAGGGCGCGGAGCGCGTCGTTGACCGGGCCCCGGTCGTCGAGCAGTTTCGTCCAGATGATGCTCACCACGACGGAGCTGAGGATCACGGGCGTGAAGAACACGCTCCGCAAAACGTTGTACAGCCAGCCTTTCCGGTCGAGCAGCAACGCGACGCCGAGCCCCAGCACGTTCGGGACGACCACGACGATCACGGTCAGGATCGTCGTGACGCGCAGCGCGGTCAGGAACTGTTCGTCCTGGAACAGCGACCGGTAGTTCTCGAGGCCCACGAATTCCGCGGGCGGGTTGAACGGATTGTGGTTCGTCAGGCTGTAGCCGAAGCTGATGAGGATCGGCGCCATGACGAAGCAGAGGTAGATGACGACTCCGGGCGCGCCGAACGAGGCGAAATGCCACACCCGCGGCAGGATCGGTTTTCTCCCCATCGTGGTGTCAGCGTGCCTTCGCCCATTCGGTGTCCAGGAACGCGCACGCGTCGGCCACCGTTTTGCGGCCGGTGATGACGTCCTGCGCGGCCTGGTAGACCTTGTCCTTCATCCCCGGCAGGAGCCCGTCGTCCGCGGTTTCCCAGCTGAAGGCGTTCACGATCGCGTTCTTCGCGACGGCTTCCCGGTACAGGTCGTAGCCCGCCTTGAAAACCGGGCCGACGTCGGAGGGCGGCGTGTATCCCTTGATCGCGGGGAACAGGCCATCGGCCTTGACCGAGGCGTCGATCTGCTCCTTGTCGAGTTGGAACGCGAGCGCGAACTTCCTTGCCGCGTCGAGGTTCCGCGATTTGGCGTTGACGACGATGCCGCCGCCGGTGTAGGCGGGCACGACAAGTTTCCCGTCCTCGGAGGGGAAATTGAAGACGCCGATCTCGAACGGCGGCTTCTTGGCGTCGGCACTGGCGGCGAACCAGTTGCCCATCGGATACATGGCGCCTTCACCGTTGAGGAACGCCGCCTCGGTCGCCGAGTAGTCCCGCGCGACCTGGGTCTTGTCGAGGTAGCCCTTGGCCACCAGGTCGGCGAACTTGCCGAATGCCTGCTGGAAGGCCGGATCCGTGAACTTGATCTGGTCGGCCCGGCGCTGGGACAGCCAGTCCGGTGTCCTGCCGTAGACGTCGACGCTGACCAAGCCGTCCAGCAGCATCGCGGACGGGAACCCTTCCTTGCCGCCGCCGATGGTGAACGGGGTGATGCCCTTCGCCTTCAGTTTCTCCGACGCGGCGAGGAGTTCGTTCCACGTCTTCGGCGTCGACGTGATCCCGGCGTCGGCGAAGAGCTTCTTGTTGTAGTAGATCGGCGGGATGGTCTGGGTGTTGGCGGGCAGCTGATGGTGTCCGCCCTTGATCGGGTTGGCCGCCGGGAACTGGAAGTCCTTGAGCTCCTCGGGTGTCCACGCGTAGAGGTTGCCCGATTCGGCGAAACCGGCGGAGTCCACGGCGATCGCGACGTCGGGGAACTGGCCGGACTGCAACAGCTGCTTGGCGTAGCCGGTGCGGTCGGTCGACGGGGCGACCAGTTTCTTCACGCTCAGGCCGGGATCGCGGTCGGTGACGCGTTTGATGGCGGAGTCCCAATAGGACGGTGGGAGGTTCGGCGTCTCGAACGTCAGGAAGGTGATCTCGCCGCCGGAGGCGTTCGTCCCGCCGCCGACGGTGCATCCGGTGAGGCTCGCGGCGAGGAGTAGTGCGGCTCCCAACGCGAAGGACCTTCTCATGCCCCAGTCACCCTTCTCGCGGCGATGCACGGCGTCTCATATACGACGGCATTCGATCGGATGTCTAGAGTGATGTCAAGCGGCTTCTGTGGCTCAAATGCGCCGAAAAGGGGTGATACATCTGATCTATCTGGCAGCTCAGAGCTTCTTCAGCCGGATCACGACGCTGGCGAAGTCGCCCTCCGGCAAACCCGGGAACAGGCCGTGTGCCAGGAGCGAGACACCGTGCCACACCTTTCCGGTGTCCTCGTCGCGGTAGCGGGCGGAGGGGTCGAGTCCGTCGAGCCGGACCGATCTTTCGTGAGTGTGGAAATGTGCCGCTTGCCGGAACACGAACACCACCGCGCGTCCACCGTCGGCCGCCACGTACTGCAGCGCGGAGACGCCATCGGTGGCAGGCGGCACGAGACGATGGAGCCTGCCGTGCTGGACGATGGGCCGGATCTCCTTGTACAGCGCGATCTGTTCGCGCGCGTGGGCCAGCTCCTCCTCGGACCACCTCACGATGTCGCCGCCGATGCCGAGCACCCCGGCCATCGCGACGTGGAACCGGAAGCGCAGCGGCGTGGATCGCCCGGTGACGAAGTTGGGATCGTCGGTGACCCACGCCGACATCGCCCGCGCCGGGTACACCTGGCCGTAGCCGTGCTGGATGACGAGCCGGTCGAGCGCGTCGGTGTTGTCGGAAGTCCAGACCTGGTCCGCCCTGGCCATGATCCCGAGATCGATCCGGCCGCCACCGCCGCTGCACGCCTCGATCCGCAGCCCGGGATGGCGGGCGCGCAGGCGGTCCATGATCGCGTAGACCGAGCGGGTGTGCTCCACCCAAAGCCTGTCCGGATCGCTGTCGGCCGGCCAGCCCGCCTCGCTGAACGGGCGGTTCATGTCCCATTTCAGGAAGTCGATCCCGTGTGCGCCGACGAGGGAGTCGAGCGTGCCGAACGCCCACTCGGCGACGTCCGGGCGGGCGAAGTTGAGGACCAGTTGCCGCCGGAGCTCCGACCGAGTCCGATGTGGATGATGGAGGACCCAGTCGGGGTGGGCCCGGTGGAGATCGCTGTCCGGATTGACCATTTCGGGTTCGACCCAGAGCCCGAACTTCATGCCGAGGCGGTGCACTTCGCCGACGAGCGGTTCGAGGCCGTCGGGGAACTTGTCCCGGTTGACCTGCCAGTCGCCGAGGCCGGCGTGGTCGCCGCTCCGGGCACCGAACCAGCCGTCGTCCACCACGAACAGTTCCACGCCGAGCGATGCCGCCCTTTTCGCGAGCGCGCGTTGTCCCGCGTCGTTGACGCCGAATCCCGTTGCCTCCCAGGAGTTGTAGAGCACCGGCCGAAGCTCGCCGGGATGCGGGAGGACATGGTCGATCGTGTACGCGTGCCAGGCGCGGCTCGCGGCACCGAATCCGCCGCCGGTGTACAGCCCGGCGAAAACCGGCGTGGTGAGCGTGTCGCCGGGCGCGAGCCGGGGGATGACGCCGTCTTGGCCGAAACCGCCGGTCACGGTGAGGCGGCCGGTGGACGATCGGGTGGTGGTGATCCGCCACGAACCGCTCCACGCGAGCACGGCGCTGTAGACCTCGCCGTGCCGCTCTGTAGTTTCGCCGTCGTCGAGCATCACCCACGGATTGGCGTGATGGCTCGTGATGCCGCGCCTGCTGCCGAACGTCGTTTCGCCGTGGGGGACGGGCTCGCGGAGCAGTTGGCTTTCGGCTGCCCAGCGGCCGGTGACGTGGCTGATCCGGTAGTCCGGCCGGACCGGCACGACCCAGGTCGCCGAGTCGGCCCGGATGATCTCGATCGGGCCGTCCGTGCCGTCGTGGCCGAGTTCGGTCCAGCGCTCGATGACGTCGGTGCCTGCCGGGACGCGGTAGCCGAGCGTGATCCGGAGGGGGTAGTGGCGATCGCGGAACCGGACGCGCAACTGTCCGCCGTCGATGTCATGGCCGAGGTAGCGCCATTCGAGGGGCCGGGTCCCGTCGGCGAACCGGACCTGGAGGGCGGGGGTCCAGTACCGGGTGCCGCCGTCGGCGGCGAGTTCGTCGAGTCCCTCGTTGGGATCGTTGAAGGCGTCCCAGCGTTCTTTGGTCCGGGGCAGGATTTCGGTGACCTGGTCTGCGGTGAGTGCGGGACCCCAGTAGACGTGGGAGGGCGTGTCGTCCTCGGTCAGCCTGAGCGCGTAACTCGTGGATGCCGTGCCGATGAGCCAGGAACGGGTGTTCTCGTCGAAAACGATCTCGGCCACGGGGCCATCCTGGCGCCGAACGGTGGCGGCGGCCAGAGGGCTCCCGCTCGGCGGTACATCGGGTTTCGTGAGTGGGCCGTCCGATCACGCCGGACGGACGACACGCTTGTGGGGATGGACGACTCTCGGCGAAGTCCGGGCCGTGTCGTCCATCCAGTCACGCGAGACCGCCGGTTCGGTGCAGGGTCTCGCCTTCCCCCGTACATGAAGCCCCCTTCCTGTACCTAAGCGCACGGGAGAGGGCCTCCATGTACGGGGAAGGTGTGAAGGTCGAGTTTCCTCGGCTGAGCCGAGGGAAGGGGGCCTTCACGCGCAGCCGCNGTGCTCTTCCGATCTACCCTGAAGGTAGGCAAGGAGGCCTTCACGGACTCGGGCGGGCAAGGGAAACCGGTGCGGAGACCGAAGCCTCTCAGCCGCCGACCTTCGCGATCGCCACGAAATGCTCCGGCCGCACCCGCACGATCACCTTGCCCGGAGACGTCGCGTACGCCAGCCAGCCGTCGATGGCCTCCTGCCCGGCTTCACCGAGGTACCGCCGGGCGATCGACTCCGAACCCGCGCGGATGCCGTCCGGATCCGAGACGATCTCCGCGACCCCTTCGACGCTCACGAACGAATAGGGCGGCACCGGGTCGTCGACGACCACCGAGACGCGGGGATTCTCCTTGAGCGCCTTGCCTTTGACGGTGTCCGCGCCCAGGTTGACCAGAATGTCGTCCCCGTCGAGGGCGAACCAGATCGGGACCGCGTGCGGCCTGCCGTCCGGGCGGACCGTCGCGAAGACGGCGGTGCGGGTGCCTTCGGCGAGGAAGGCGCGGCGCTGGTCGTCGGTCATCTTCTCCGGCATGACTTTCCCTTCAGGGCGGCTGTCGAACCGTGGGCCACCTTAAGGGCGCGAGGTGAGATATCCGCCCATGGTGCGGAAGTACTCGTTCGCGGTCAGTTCGGTGCCGTCCTCGGTCCGGACCCGCTCGATGACGAGACCGTGCGACCGGCCCCGGCGCGACTCCGGCCCGGCGACGATCACGACGCCGTCACCCTCACGGATGAAGATCCGGCCGGGGGTGCCGCCGTAGTGACCCACCGACACCGACGAACGGATCACGCGCAGCTGTTTCCCGCGGTGGTAGGTGAAGGCGTTGGGGTACGGGTCGGACTGGGCGCGCACCAGCCGCTCGATCTCCTCGGCGGGCCAGGACCAGTCGATGAGGCTGTCCTCAAGGGCGCGCTTGTGGAAGAAGCTGGCCTTCGACCTGTCCTGTTTGACCGGCGTGTAGTCGCCGCTCGCGAGGAGCTCGATCGCCTCGGTGGTGATCGGCGCGATGAGCTCGACCGTCCGGTGGAACAGATCGGTCGTCGTGTCCTTCGGGCCGACCGGCACGGCGCGCTGCAGCACGATGTCGCCGGCGTCGAGGTCGGCGTCCATCAGGTGGGCGGTGAGGCCCACTTCCTTCTCGCCGTTGATGAGTGCCCAGATCAGCGGCGAGAAGCCGGCGTAGGCGGGCAGCAGCGAGTCGTGGACGTTCAGGGTGCCGTACCGCGGCATCTCGAAGATCTCGGGTGGCAGCCAGGTGCGCCAGTTGTTGGCGACGATCAGGTCGAGATCGGCTTCCTTCAGCTCCGCCAGCAGTTCCGGGTCGTCGGGACGCTGCCGCAGCAGCGCGCGGATGCCGTTCTCCTCGGCGAGGTCCGCGACGGAATCGGACCAGATCTTCTCGTAGGCGTGGTCACTCTTCGGGTGGGTGACGACGAGGGCGACATCGTGGCCCGCGTCGATCAACGCCCGCAGGGTGCGGTGTCCCCAGGTCTGGTATCCGAACATGGCGACCCGCATGGGACCGGCCTCCTCCTGGTCGAGGGATGAACATCACCACTGAAAGTACTAGTTGAGCCTCACCTAACTTAGGTTAGGGTTCCCTGGTCTTTGTAACGAAGTACCGAGATGCGGCTGAGCCGCGCTAGGGGTTCAAGATGGCACGAGCAGTGGTCGGTGAACGGGTTCCGGTCTACGACGTGGTCGGGGTCGGGTTCGGTCCCTCGAACCTCGCGCTCGCCATCGCCGTCACCGAGCACAACGCCGCGCCGGGGGCGGAGACCGTCACCGCCCACTTCCTCGAGCGCCAGGTGCGTTTCGGCTGGCACCGCGGGATGTTGATCGACAACGCGACCATGCAGGTGTCCTTCCTCAAGGACCTGGCGACGATGCGGAACCCGACGAGTTCGTTCAGCTTCCTGTCGTATTTGCACAGCAAGGACCGGTTGGTCGATTTCATCAACCACAAGAACCTGTTCCCGTTGCGGATCGAGTTTCACGACTACTTCGAATGGGCGGCCGAGAAGGTCGACGACCTGGTCTCCTACGGCACGGAAGTACTTTCCGTGACTCCCGTCTTCGAGGGTGACGAGATCGTGTTCTTCGACGTTCACGCGCGGACCGACGGTGAACTGGTGAACCTGCGCGCCCGCAATCTGGTGATGGGCACCGGCCTGCGGCCGAACCTCCCCGAAGGTGTGACGCCGGGCACACGGATCTGGCACAACAGCGAACTCCTGCACCGGCTGGAGGGCATGGCCGCCGAGAAGCCGCGCCGGTTCGTCGTCGTCGGTGCCGGCCAGAGCGCGGCCGAGGTGAGCGCGCTGCTGCACGACCGCTTCCCGCGGGCCGAGGTGTGCGCGGTGTTCGCGCGGTACGGCTACAGCCCGGCCGACGACAGCGCGTTCGCCAACCGGATCTTCGACCCCGAGGCGGTCGGGCGGTTCTACGAAGCGCCGGCTGAGGTCAAGGACCGGCTGATGCGCTACCACGGGGCGACCAACTATTCGGCCGTGGACATCGAACTCATCGACGAGCTGTACCGGCGCGTCTACCGCGAGAAGGTGCAGGGGATCGAGCGGCTGAAGATCATCAACGTCTCCCGCCCCACCGAGGTCACCGACACCGGGGCCGAAGTGCGGGTCACCGTCGAAGCGCTGGAGACCGGGAAGCGGACCCGGCTCGACGCCGACTTCGTCGTGTACGCCACCGGGTACAGCCCAGCGGACCCGACACCGTTGCTCGGTGAGCTCGGCTCCGCCTGCGCGCGCGACGACGAGGGCAGGCTCCGGGTCGAGCGTGACTACCGGATCGTCACCGAGCCGCCGCTGGACGGCGGGATCTACCTGCAGGGCGGCACCGAGCACACGCACGGCATCACGTCTTCGCTGCTGTCCAACACCGCCGTCCGGGTCGGGGAGATCCTCCAGTCCATTGTGGATCGGCGGGCCGCGGGCGCGTCCCAGCCCGAGTACGCGGTGAGCGGGACCGGGCCCGCCTGAGGCACGGACGATCCCGAAAGCTCTGAACGGTGGAGGCGACCCGATGAACCGCGGCTTTCCCCTGTCCCCGGCACAGCAGGGGATCTGGCTCGCGCAGCAGCTCGACCCGGCCGATCCGGTCTACACGATCGGCTGGGTCGCCGAGCTTCGCGGCGACGTTGACATCGCTCGGCTGGGTGACGCCGTCCGGCGGGCGGTCGCGGAGGCGGAATGCCTGCACGTCACGGTCGAGCTGGACGGCGACACGCCGGTCCAGCGGCCGGTCGCGCCCGGTGAGGTCGCGGTGCTCGACTTCACCGGCGAGCCGGATCCGGAGCGGGCCGCGGACGAGTGGGCGCGGGCCGAGCTCGGCGTGGTGACCGACCCCGGCCGCGGGCCGCTCACCGCGCACGCACTGCTCGTCCTGGCCGCGGACCGGGTCCGCTGGTTCCAGCGCTACCACCATCTGGTGATGGACGCGCACGGGCAGGCCGTCCTGACCCGTCGCGCGGCTGCCCTCTATTCGGGCACCGCCGAGGAGGTCTCCTGGCCGCTCTCCGGGCCGGCCGAGGCGGACTACGACGCGAAGGCCGACCGCGACTACTGGCTCGGTGAACTCGCGGGCAGGCCCAATCCGGTGCGGCTGCTCGGCCGCGCGTCGTCCGGTCAGGTCCGACTGCGGCGGCATTCGTGGGAGCTGCCCGCGGCGAAGACCGGTCGCCTGCGCAAGTTCGCGCTCGACGCCGGAACGAGGCTGTCCCGCGTCGCGATCGCCGCGGTGGCGGCGTACGCCCACCGGGTGACCGGCGCCGAAGACCTCGTCGTCGGGCTGCCGGTCACCGCGCGGACCACCCGCGCCCTGCGTGAGCAGCCGGGCATGGTCTCCAACGTCCTGCCGTTGCGCCTGACGGTGCGCCCTGAGACGACGCCGGCGCAGCTCGTCGCCCAGGTCGCGGAGAAGGTCTCCGCGCTGCTGGAACACAGCCGGTACCGCGGGGAGGACCTCGCGCGCGAGCTCGGCGCGAGCGGCGGGGTGCACGAACTCGTCGGGCTGAGCGTGAACTACATGGCCGTGGACGGCGAACTCGCGTTCGGCGACGCGAGCGCGACCGTGCACAACCTCGAACTAGGGCCGATCAGCGACGTCGCCATCGCCGTGTACGACGCCGGTGAGGGGCGCGGGCTCCGCTTCGACTTCGACGCAGACCAGGCCGTGTCTTCCGACGACGAACTCGCCGACCATCGCCGCCGGTTCGCCGCGGTGCTGGACGCCGTCGTGGCGGGACCCGACTCGCCGCTGGCCGCGATCGACCTGCTCACCGCCGAGGAACGGGACCGGGTTCTGGCGCTCGGGACGGCGGTCGCGGAGTCACCGGAGGTTTCGTGGCCTGAGGCGTTCGCCCGGGTCGTGGCGCGAAAGCCGGATGCGGAGGCCGTCGTCTGCGAGGACGTCCGGATGACCTACGCCGAGGTCGACGCCGCCGCCAACCGGCTCGCCCGGCTGCTGCGGCGACGCGGTGTCGGTGACGAGGACGTCGTCGGCGTGGCGATGCCGCGTTCTGCCGATCTCGTCGTCGCGCTGCTCGGCGTGATGAAGGCCGGGGCCGCGTACCTCCCGCTCGACCTCGACCACCCCGAAGATCGCCTCGCCTACATGCTTTCGCACGCGGACGCGCAGCTCGTGGTGTCTACTGTGGAGGAATCCGCGCAGCTGCCGTCCGGTGTGGACGCCGAGCGGATCCTTCTCGACGACCCCGAGATCACCGCGGAACTCGCGGCGCTCGACTCGTCCACTGTGGACGTCAGCGGGATCGCGCTGAGCCAGGCCGCGTACGTCATCTACACCTCGGGCTCGACGGGCAAGCCGAAGGGCGTGGTCCTGTCCCATGACGGCATCGGCAGTCTGATCAGCACGGCGACCGAACGGATCGGCATCGGCGAGGACAGCCGGGTGGTGCAGTTCGCCTCCACCGGCTTCGACGTGACGGTCTGGGATCTGGTCATGTCGCTGTGCGTCGGCGGGACGCTGATCGTGGTCCCGTCGCATCGCCGGGTCGCGGGCGTCGAACTGACCGGTTACATCGCGGACAACGCGGCGACGCACATGATCCTGCCACCGTCGCTGGTCGCGGCGCTGCCGCCGGACTGCGAACTGCCGAAGGGCGCGGTGCTGATCGTCGGCACCGAGACCGTCCCGCCGGAGCTGATCGCGCGCTGGGCCGAAGACCTGCGGGTCGTCGCCGCGTACGGGCTGACCGAGGCGACGGTGAACTCGACGCTGTGGGCGGCTGAGCCCGGCTGGACCGGCCCGATCCCGATCGGCGTTCCGGATCCGAACACCCGCTGCTATGTCCTCGACACCGCGCTGCGGCCGGTCCCGGTCGGCGTCGAAGGGGAGTTGTACGTCGGCGGACGCGGTCTCGCGCGGGGCTACGCGGGACGTCCGGGACTGTCGGCGGAACGCTTCGTCGCCGACCCGTTCACCGGCGGCGGCGAGCGGATGTACCGCACCGGCGACCGGGTCCGCTGGCGGGCGGACGGGAACCTCGACTTCCTCGGCCGCACCGATCACCAGGTCAAGATCCGCGGGTTCCGGATCGAACCAGGGGAGATCGAGTCCGCGCTCGCCACGTTCACCGGGGTCGAACGGATCGCCGTCGTGCCACGCGAGGTCAAGGCGGGGGACCGGCGGCTGGTGGCGTACGTCGTCCCGGGGGCGGACGGATCGCCGACGCTGCTCAAGGACCTGCGGGCCCACGCGGAATCGGCGCTGCCGCACTACATGGTGCCGTCGGCGTTCGTGGACCTCGACCGGCTGCCGATCATGCCGAACGGCAAACTCGACCGCACAGCGTTGCCCCTGCCGGATTTCGGCGCCGCCGCCACCGGTCGCGCGCCGCGCACCGAACGCGAGCGGATCCTGTGCGATGTCGCCGCGCGGGTCCTCGGCCTGGCTTCGCTCGGCGCCGATGACGACTTCTTCTCACTTGGTGGCGACAGCATCCTGTCCATCCGGCTGGTGCTCGGCGCGGCGGACCACGGTCTCGCCATCACGCCGCGTCAGGTGTTCCAGCACCGGACTCCCGAGGCGCTGGCCGCCTGTGCGGACGTCGTGCCCGCCGAGTCCACTGCGGACGAGCGGCCGTTGCTGGAGCTGACCGACGCCGAGCGCGCGTCGCTCGCCGAGTACGCCGACGTCCTGCCCGTGACACCGTTGCAGGAAGGGTTCTTCTTCCACGCGGAGTTCGAAGGCGGCCAGGCCGCGGACATCTACACGGTGCAGGAGGTTCTGGACCTCGAGGGTGACGTCGACGCCGACGCGCTGCGCCGGTCGGCGCAGGCGCTACTGGACCGGTATTCGTCGCTGCGGTCCGGCTTCCGGCAGCTCGACGGCGGCCAGGTCGTCCAGACGGTGACCCGGCACGCCGAACTGCCGTGGCGTGAGGTGGCCGCCGAAGACGCCGCGGAGGCCTTCGAGGCCGATCGCGCGCGCCGGTTCGACTTCGCCCGGCCGCCGCTGCTGCGGGCCACCTTCACCCGGCTCGACGAGCGGCACGCCAAACTGGCGCTGACGTTCCATCACATCATCGCCGACGGCTGGTCGGTCGTGGTGCTGCTCCGTGAACTGCTGGCGGGTCACGAGGGGGCGGACGCCACGCTCCCGGAGCCGGACACTCGCGCCGACCACCTGCGGCGGCTCGCGTCCCGTGATCACGAGGCTTCGCGCGCGGCCTGGCGCACGGCACTGTCCGGAGTGGACGAACCCACCCGGCTGGTCGAGGCACGGGCCGGGGCGGCGAGACAGCCGTCGCGGTTGCAGCTGAGCCTCGGTGAGCAGGCGACGAAGGCGTTGTCGGCCATGGCTCGTGCGCAGGGGCTCACCCTCGGGGCCGTGCTGCACGGCGCGTGGGGACTTTTGCTCGGCGGGCTCACCGGCCGGGACGACGTGCTGTTCGGCAGCACGGTTTCCGGCCGTGACAGCGGTGCCGCCGGTATCGAGTCGGCGGTCGGTCTCTACATCAACACGGTGCCGGTGCGGCTGCGCTGGTCGGGATCCGAGACCGTCACCGCCGTCCTGCGGCGGCTGCGGGACGAGCAGGCGGCGTTGCTGGACCACCAGCATCTCGGCCTCGGCGAACTGCAGCGCGTCGCCGGTGCGGGGCGGGAAGAACTGTTCGACACCCTCGTGGTCGTCGAGAACTTCCCGCGTGACGGCGAACGCGCGTCCGGAACCGTCCGCCTCACCGGCGTCGAGGTCACCGACGCGGTGCACTTCCCGGTCGCGCTGATCGTGACACCGGGTGAAGACCTGGAGTTCAGCCTCAAGTTCGACGCCGCGCGGATCGACGCGGTCACGGCCGGGCAGCTCGCCGAACGGTTCGCCCGCCTGCTGGAGACGCTGACCGCGAACCCCGAACTGCCGGTCGCCGCCCTCGACCTCCTGTCGTCCGCCGAACGCGGCCGTCTGGTCGAACTCAACGCGACTTCGTATCCGGTGCCCGAGCGAACGCTGGCCGAGGCCTTCGCCGAGCAGGTCGCCAAGACGCCGTCCGCGACGGCGGTCGTGTTCAGGGACACCGAACTGTCCTATGCGGACCTCGACGCCCGCGCGGAGAATCTGGCTCGCAGGCTGCGTTCCCTCGGGGCCGGTCCCGAAGAGGTCGTCGCCGTCGCCGTGCCGAGGTCGGCCGAGCTGATGGTCGCCCTGCTCGGGGTCCTCAAGGCCGGCGCCGCCTACCTGCCGATCGACCTCGACTACCCGGCGGACCGGCTCGAGTACATGCTCGCCGACTCAGGTGCGCGCCTCGTGCTGTCCGAACCCGGGACGGCCGCGCGGATCCCGGTCGTCGCCGGGCTGACGCAGGTTCCCGTCATCGGTGAGCCCGTCGACGACGTGCCGGGCGCGGCCGCCGGACCGGACAACACCGCCTACCTGATCTACACCTCCGGATCGACAGGGCGGCCGAAGGGCGTGGCCGTCACGCATCGCGCGATCGTCAACCGGCTCGCGTGGATGCAGCACGAGTACCGGCTCACGGCCTCGGATCGCGTGCTGCAGAAGACGCCGTCGAGTTTCGACGTGTCGGTATGGGAGTTCTTCTGGGCGCTCTGCGAAGGCGCCGCGGTGGTCCTGGCCGAACCGGACGGCCACCGCGACCCCGCGTATCTCGCGCGGGTGATCCGGGAGCGGAAGATCACCACCCTGCACTTCGTCCCGTCCATGCTCACCGCGTTCCTCGCCCACGAGGAGGCCACCGGCGACCTGGGATCGTTGCGCCGGGTGTTCTCCAGCGGTGAGGCGCTGAGCGGCGAGACCGCCGCCCGCTGGCGTTCGCTCACCGGCGTTCCGCTGCACAACCTCTACGGCCCCACCGAAGCGGCCGTGGACGTCACCTTCTTCGCGAGCACAGGGGCCGAGGGCACTACTGTGCCCATCGGTCGTCCGGTGTGGAACACGCGGGTGCACGTCCTCGACGGCTGTCTCCGCCCGGTGCCCGACGACGTGGCGGGCGAGCTGTATCTCGCCGGTGTCCAGCTGGCCCGCGGTTACCACGGACGGCCCGGCCTGACCGCCGAACGCTTCGTCGCCGACCCGTTCGGTGAGCCTGGGCAACGGCTGTACCGCACCGGTGACCTGGTGCGGCGCCGCGCCGACGGCGAGATCGAGTACCTCGGCCGCACCGACCGGCAGGTGAAGATCCGCGGCAACCGGATCGAACTCGGCGAGATCGAAGCCGCCCTCGTCACGCTGCCGGAGGTCACGGCCGCCACGGTCGTCGCGAAGGACGGCGCACTCGTCGGTTACGTCGTCGGCGATGTGGACCAGGAGCGGCTGCGTGCCGCCGTCAGCGAGGCGCTGCCGGCGCCGATGGTCCCGCAGGCGTTCGTCGTCCTCGACGAATTCCCCTTGACCCCCAGCGGAAAGCTCGACGTCCGCGCCCTGCCCGCCCCCGAGGCCACCAGGCCCACCGCCGCGGCCGGGAACGACCGGGAACGCACTCTCGCGCGGATCTTCGCGGACGTGCTCGGCCTGGACGCCGTCGGCGCCGACGGGGACTTCTTCCTGCTGGGTGGCGACAGCATTTCGTCGATCGCCGTGTCGAGCCGTGCCCGGCGGGCCGGGTTCGAACTGAGTCCCAAGGACGTGTTCGACCTCCGGACGCCCGGCGCGCTCGCCGCCTCCGCCGCACCTGCCGAGCCGACGGCCGTCGCCGACGGTGTCGGCGCCGTGCCTCTCCTTCCCGAAGTGCTCAGGCTGCGGGAACTCGGCGACGCGGTCCAGCCGGAGTCCGTGCTGCTGACCGTGCCCTCCGGGGCCGACGTCGAGACGCTCGCCGCCGCTCTGCAACCGGTGCTCGACCACCACGACGGCCTGCGGCTTGAACTGTCACGGGTCGCTTCGGTGTTGTGGTCGCTCGAAGTGCGTCCACAAGGGACGGTTCAGGCGGCGGATCTGCTTCGTCACGCGACCGGGTCCTTGGCGGACGAGTACCGGGACGCCGCTGACCGATTGCCGGACGACCTGCTGCAGGCCGTCTGGTACGACGAGCCGGGCAGGCTGCTCCTGGTCGCCCATCCGGTCCTGCTGGACGCGCGGAGCTGGGCGACGGTGGCGGCCGACCTCGCGATCGCGTGGCGGGCCGTGGCCGACGGCCGCCCGCCGGTGTTCACCCCGGTGCGGACGTCGCTGCGGGCGATCGCCCGCCGGATCACCGACGAAGCGCAGGATCCCGCGCTGCTCGGCGAGATCGAGCACTGGGCCGGGACCTTGGCGCCCGGCTCCACCGAGATTTCCGGCGACGTCGCCGAACGTCGCATCACCCTGTCCATCGAGGACACCCGGACGCTCGTCGGAGCGCTCCCGTCGGCCGTGCACGGCGACGTGACCGACGTCCTCCTGACCGCGCTGAAAATCGCCGTCGACGGCGACCTCGTCGTCGATCTCCACGGCAGGGTGGACACCTCGGACACGGTCGGCGCGCTGACGTCGGTCCGCCCGGTGCGGATCACCGCCACCGGCGAGCCGCTCGCGATGCTCAAGGCCGTCAAGGAGACCGTCCGCACGACGCCCGAGGGCTACGGCCCGCTGCGCTACCTCGACGTCCAGACCGGCCCGTTGCTGGCCGGGCTCCCGAAGCCGCGGATCGCCCTGCGCTACGACGGCCGGATCCCGGCCGGTCCGGGGGAGTGGCAGGTGGCCGGGCACGCGGCCGTACCACCGTCCGGAGACCACGCCCTGCGGATCGGGGTGGCCTGCGAGGAGACCGCGGACGGGCCGAGGCTGACGGCGACGTTCGCGGGTGCGGGCGCGGCGCTCGCCGATCGCTGGGCTTCCGCCCTGGCCGATCTCGCGGCCGTGGACACGCACGCGCCGGTGGGCCTCACGCCGTCCGACCTCGAACTCTTGTCGCTGACGCAGGAGGAGATCACCCGCGTCGAGCGGGGCAGCCCGGTGCCGGTCGCCGACGTCTGGCCGTTGTCGCCGCTGCAGGAAGGCCTGTTCTTCCACTCCAGCTACAACTCCGACCGGGTCGACATCTACACGATCCAGGAGGCGATCGACTTCGATCACCGCCTGGACGCCGACAGGCTGCGGGCGGCGGTGGCCACCCTGCTGCGCCGGATCCCGAGTCTCGGCGCCGGGTTCACCAGTGAGGGGCTGCGCGGGCCGGTGCAGTTCGTGGCGGCCGAGGTCGAACCTCCGGTGTCCGAAGTGGACCTTTCCGTCTTGCCAGAAGACGAACAGCAGGCCAGGCTCGACGAGCTGATGGCGGAGGACCGCGTGACGCGGTTCGACCTCGGTGGCCCGCCGCTGTTCCGGCTGAAACTGGTGCGGCTCGGCGATGGACGCGACCGTGTGGTGCTGAACCGGCACCTGCTGCTCTGGGACGGCTGGTCCGCTTGGCTGTTCATTGAGCAGCTGTTCGCGCTTTACGACCTCGGCGGCGACGACCGCGGGCTGCCCGCCGCCGGGTCCTATGCGGACTTCCTGCGCTGGCTGGACCGGCAGGATATCGAGGCGGCCACGAACGCGTGGCGCGAGGCGCTGTCCGGTCTCGCGGAGCCGACGGTCATCGGCCCGGAAGGCCGGGATCTGGTGCCGTCCACCCCGGTCAACCTGGACACGGTGCTGCCCGCCGACCTCGGCCGTGGACTGCGTGAACAGGCCCGGAGGCACGGCCTGACCGTGAACTCCGTGCTCAACGCCGCCTGGGGCCTGGTCCTCTCGACCATGACCGGGCGGACCGACGTCGTCTTCGGCGCCGCGGTCGCGGGCAGGCCCGCCGCCGTACCCGAAATCGAGAACACCATCGGCCTGTTCCTCAACACCGTGCCCACCAGGGTGCGGCTCGACGCGGGCGAATCCGTCCTGGACCTGGTGCGGCGCTTGCAGTCCGAGCGCATGGACCTGACTCCGTACGAGTTCATGAGCCTCGGCGTCCTGCAGCGGGAGGCCGGGCACCGGGTCCTGTTCGACACGCTTTTCGTGCTGCGCAACGCCGACGGCGACGAACGGCGCGACGGTCTGCGCCACCGGCACGGCATCACCGGCCTGCTGAACATCGACGCCACGCACTACCCGCTGACGCTGGTGGTCACGCCGGGCGAGGAAATCCGGATCACGGTGTCGTACCGGGACGACGTGATCGACGCCGCCGAGGCCGCGTCGGTGCTGGACCGGTTCACGTCACTGGTCGCGCAGATCGTCGACGACCCGGCGAAACCGGTCGCCGCGCTCGCGACGGTGTCCGCCGAGGACCGTGCCGCGCTGGAGGCGGGCTGGGCCGAGGCCGAGCATCCCGTCGTCGAGGACACGATCGCCGACCTGCTGGCCGTCCAGGCCGAGCGGACCCCGGACACGACAGCCCTGGTGTTCGGCGAGGAGCAGTTGACCTACGCCGAACTCGACGCGCGCATCAACCGGATGGCCCGTCTGCTGTTGGCGAAGGGGGCGGCGCCGGAACAGGTGATCGCGCTCGGCCTGCCGCGATCGATCGACATGGTCGTCGCGCTGTTCGCCGTGCTCCGGACCGGCGCGGCGTACCTGCCGCTGGAACTCGACTACCCGGTCGACCGGCTCACGGTGATGCTGGAGGACGCCCGGCCGCTCTGCCTGGTGTCCACAAAGGAGGTCTCGGCGACACTGCCCGGCACCACGCCGCGGATCCTCGTCGACGACCAAGAAGACAGGGCGTTCGGCGACGGCCCGATCTCCGACGCCGAACGCCCGCTGTTCGCGCGCGGCCGCGCGGACCGCATGGAACACCCGGCCTACGTCATCTACACGTCGGGCTCGACAGGAAAGCCCAAGGGTGTCGTCACGCCGTACCGCGGCCTGACGAACATGCAGCTCAACCACCAGGGCGCCATCTTCGCCCCGGCCATCGCGTCGGCGGGCGGAAGGCGGCTGCGGATCGCCCACACCGTGTCGTTCGCCTTCGACATGTCCTGGGAAGAACTGCTGTGGCTCGTGGAAGGGCACGAGGTCCACGTCTGCGACGAGGAACTGCGCCGGGACGCGCGGGCGCTCGTGGCGTACTGCGACGAGCACGAGGTCGACGTCGTCAACGTGACGCCGACGTACGCCCACCTGCTGATCGAGGAAGGGCTGCTGGAAGGGCACCGGCCGGCCCTCGTCCTGCTCGGCGGCGAAGCGGTGTCCGAGTCGGTGTGGAACCGGCTGCGAGACACCGACGGGACCTACGGCTACAACCTGTACGGACCCACCGAGTACACGATCAACACGCTCGGCGGCGGCACGACCGACAGCGACACTCCGACCGTCGGCAAGCCGATCTGGAACACGCGCGCCTACATCGTCGACGCCTGGCTCCGCCCGGTCCGCGACGGTGTCGCGGGTGAGCTCTACATCGCGGGCGAGGGGCTGGCCCGCGGTTACCTCGGCCGTCCGGGGCTGACCGCCGAACGGTTCGTCGCCGACCCGTTCGTGCCCGGTGGCGGGCGCATGTACCGCACCGGTGACCTGGTGCGCCGCCGCCCGGACGGCAATCTCGACTTCCTCGGCCGTACCGACGACCAGGTCAAGATCCGCGGCTACCGCGTCGAACTCGGCGAGATCGAGACCGCGCTCAGCCGGTACCCGGAGGTCGCGCAGGCCGCCGTCATCGCTCGGCCGGACCCATCGGCGCCCGGTCTGCAACGGCTCATCGGATACGTCGTCCCGGCCGAACTGAGTGGGGACGCGCGGGCCGAGGCCGAAGCCGACCAGGTCGGCGAATGGCAGCAGATCTATTCCGACGAGTACACCGAGATCCCGACGGCCCTGTTCACCGAGGACTTCGCGGGCTGGGATTCCAGCTACGACGGCGATCCGATCCCGCTGGAGCACATGCGGGAATGGCGGCGCGCGACCGTCGACCGCATCGGCGAGCTGAAGCCGGAACGGGTGCTGGAGATCGGCGTCGGCACCGGTCTGCTGATGGGGCAGATCGCGCCGCTGGTCCGGGAGTACTGGGGCACCGACCTCGCCGCGCCGGTGATCGCGAAGCTGAACCGTGAGCTGGAACAGGATCCTGCGCTGGCGGCCAAGGTGAATTTGCGCGCCCAGCCCGCGCACGTGTTCGACGGCCTGCCCGCCGGCCGGTTCGACACGATCGTGATCAACTCCGTCATCCAGTACTTCCCGAGCGTCGACTACCTGACCGATGTCATCACGACGGCGATCGGCCTGCTGGCTCCCGGCGGCGCGCTGTTCGTCGGCGACGTCCGGAACCTGCGGCTCGCCCGTGCCTTCCACACCGCGATCCAGCTCACCCGCGCCGACGCGACGTCCGACGTCGCCCAGGTGCGGCGCGCGATCGAACGCGGTGCCGCGCTGGAGAAGGAACTGCTGATCGACCCGGACTACTTCACCGCGCTCGCGCGGCGGCTTCCGGACGTCGCCGCGCAGGTCCGGATCAAACGGGCCCGGTTGCACAATGAGCTGAGCCGGTACCGCTACGACGCGGTCCTCATGAAGGAACCCGCAGAGACGGTGTCGGTCGCTCAGGCGCCCCGCGTGTCCTGGGACGAAGTGGGCTCCCTGGCCGCGCTGAAGGACCGTCTCTCCGGCGTGGAAACGCTGCGGGTGAGCCGGATCCCGGACGCCCGGCAGGCTCCGGAGGTCGAGGCGACGCGTGCGCTGGACGCCGGCGCGCCGCTCGTCGACGTCCTCGCGTTGTTCCGCGCTTCCCGTGGTGTGGAGCCCGAGGACGTGCACGAACTCGGCGACCGGCTCGGGTTCCGGGTGTACTGCACCTGGTCGGCCGAGGGCACGTTCGAGGCCGTGTTCGTCCACAAGGGACTGACGACGGCGCTGGTCACCGGGGTGCATCAGCCGGTCTCGCTCGGCACGAACCTGGCCAAGTACGCCACGAGTCCGACGGCGGCCCGCGGCGGCGGCGAACTGGTGCAGCGCCTGCGGGACAGGCTCAAGACGGAACTGCCGGACTACATGGTCCCGGCCGCCTTCGTCACGTTGGGCGCCCTGCCCCTGACCGACAACGGCAAACTCAACACGCGGGCGCTCCCGGACGCCGAGCAGACGGTGCGGCTCGCCGAAAGCCGCCCGGCCGAGACCGCCGAGGAGGAGACGCTGTGCGCGCTCTTCGGCGAGGTCCTCGGTGTGGAGGGGGTCGGCGTCGAGGACAACTTCTTCGATCTCGGCGGCCATTCCCTGCTCGCCACGCGGCTCATCAGCCGGGCCAGGACCGAACTCGGCGCCGAACTGGCCATCCGTGACCTGTTCGAGGCGCCGACGGTGGCCGAGCTGGCCGCACGCGCGGGCACCGGCGAACCCGCGCGGCCGCCGGTGGTCCGCGCCGAACGTCCCGGACGGATCCCGCTTTCGGCGGCCCAGCGCAGCCTGTGGCTCGTGGACCGGATGGAAGCGAACGCGGTCGCCTACAACTTCCCGCTGACCTTCCGCCTGCGCGGCGCCCTGGACATCGAAGCGCTGCGTGCCGCGCTCGGCGACGTGCTCGGCAGGCACGAGGTCCTGCGGACCGTGCTCGCCGAGCACGACGGGGAGCCCTACCAGCGCGTTCTCGACGCGCCGGAGATCCCGTTCGCCGTCGAGGAGTGTGACGAGGACGGTCTGGCCGCGCGGATCGCCGAGCTCTCGCGGACGCCGTTCGACCTGGCGACGGAGATCCCGGTCCGGCTGCGGGTGCTGGGCCTCGGCAACGGCGACCAGGTGATCTCGCTGGTCCTGCACCACAGCGCGACCGACGAATGGTCCGACCGGCCGTTCCTGGGCGATCTGACCTCGGCCTATCGGGCCCGGCAGGCGGGCGAGGCTCCCGTATGGACGGATCTCCCGGTGCAGTACGCCGACTTCGCGTTGTGGCAGAGGGACTTCCTCAACCAGCGCGGAGCCGCTCAGGTCGCCTTCTGGGCCGAATCCTTGCGCGGGGCGCCGGACGAGCTGACCTTGCCACTGGACCGCCCCCGTCCGCTCCGGCCGACGGGCAAGGGCGGAAAGGTCAAGTCCCCGCTCTCCGAGGAACTGTCGGCCGCTGTGCGCGACCTGGCGGCGAAGGCGGGAGCGAGCCCGTTCATGGTGCTTCAGGCGGCGGTGGCCGCGCTGCTGCACCGGACCGGCGCCGGAGACGACATCCCGCTGGGCGCCCCGATCGCCGGACGCACCGACGCGGCACTCGACGACCTCGTCGGGTTCTTCGTGAACACGCTGGTGCTGCGGTCCGATCTTTCCGGCGAGCCGACGTTCGCCGCCCTGCTCGACAGGGTGCGCGAAGCGGACCTCGCCGCGTTCTCGCACGGCGATCTGCCGTTCGAGCGCGTGGTCGAAGAGCTGAACCCGCCACGGGTGCCGGGCCGCAACCCGCTGTTCCAGGTGATGGTGGGCTACCACCGGCAGAGCGACGCACGCGACGTGCTCGGGCTGCCCGCCGAGTGGTTCGAGATGGACACCGGCATGGCGAAGTTCGACCTGCACTTCACGATGGTCGACGACGGGACCACCGCCACGCTGATGCTGGAGTACGCCGAGGACCTCGCCGACGCGACGACGGCCGAACGGTTGCTGACCCGGCTGACGTCCTTGCTGGAGCAGGTCACGGCCGAGCCGAAGCGGCCGGTCGCGGCGCTCGACGTCCTCGTCGGCGACGAATTCGCGCGGGTGACCGAGTGGAACCGCACGGCTCGTGAAGTCCCGGTCGCGACGTTGCCGGAGTTGTTCGAGGAGCAGGTGGCGCGGACTCCGGGCGCACCCGCTGTGGTGTTCGAGGGCGCCGAGTTGTCGTATGCGGAGTTCAACGCGCGGGCGAATCGGCTGGCGCGGTGGCTGGTCGAGCAGGGTGTCGGCGCGGAGTCCGTGGTGGCGGTGTCATTGCCGCGGTCGCTCGACCTGGTCATCGCTCTCTACGCCGTGCACAAGGCCGGTGGCGCCTACTTGCCGGTCGACCGTGACTATCCCGCTGACCGCATCGCTTTTATGCTCGAAGACGCCGCTCCTGCGGTCGTTCTCGACGAGTTGCCCCTTCTGGATGGTTACTCCGGTGAGAGTCTGGGGCGGGTCGTGGATCCGTCGTCTCCGGCGTATGTGATCTACACGTCCGGCTCGACGGGGCGTCCGAAGGGTGTGGTGGTGCCGCATTCCGGCATCGTGAATCGCCTGCTGTGGATGCAGGACGAGTACGGCCTCACCACTGATGATCGGGTGTTGCAGAAGACGCCGTCGAGTTTCGATGTGTCGGTGTGGGAGTTCTTCTGGCCGCTGATCAACGGCGCGACGCTGGTGGTCGCCAAGCCCGAGGGACACAAGGACCCGGCGTATCTCGCGGAGCTGATCCGCACCGCCGGGATCACCACCGTCCACTTCGTGCCGTCGATGCTCGCGCTGTTCCTGGAGACCGCGACGTGTACGGGTCTGCGGCGCGTGATCTGCAGTGGCGAGACGTTGCCGTCGGAGCTGGCGGCCAGGGTGGATGTCCCGCTGTACAACCTCTACGGTCCGACCGAGGCGTCCGTCGACGTGACGGCGTGGCGGGCGGGCGTCGAGATGACGCCGTCGGTCCCGATCGGGCGTCCGGTGTGGAACACGCGGACGTACGTGCTGGACGCGCGGCTGAACCCGGTCCCGCCGGGTGTCCCCGGTGAGCTCTACCTCGCCGGCGTGCAGCTCGCTCGCGGATACCTGGCCAGGCCGGGGCTGACCGCCGAGCGGTTCGTCGCCGACCCGTTCGGTGGCCCGGGTGAGCGCATGTACCGCACCGGCGATCTCGCGCGCTGGTCGGACGGCGGCGTGCTCGAGTTCCTGGGCCGTGTCGACGACCAGGTCAAGATCCGCGGCTTCCGGGTCGAACTCGGTGAGGTCGAAGCCGCTCTGACCGCGTTCGACTCCGTCACACGCGCTGTGGTCGTCGCTCGCGAAGACCGATTGGTCGCGTACGTTGTCGGCTCCGCGGACGGGCTCCGTGAGGCTGTGGCGGCGAAGCTGCCGGAGCACATGGTGCCGTCGGCGTTCGTCGTCCTCGACGAGATCCCGTTGACTCCGAACGGCAAACTCGACCGCAAGGCCCTGCCCGCGCCGGAGTTCGCGACCACCGAAGGTCGCGAGCCACGGAGCGCGCAGGAAGAGGCCCTGTGCGCTCTGTTCGCCGACGTGCTCGGTGTCGAGCGGGTCGGGATCGACGACGGTTTCTTCAGCCTCGGCGGGCATTCGCTGCTGGTGATGCGCCTGGTCAGCCGGATCTCGGCGAGCATGGACGCCACGGTTTCGGTGCGCGACGTCTTCGACGCCCCCACCGTCGCCGCGCTGGCCGAACGGCTCGACGGCCCGTCCGCGCAGCCGGCCCTGAGCGCCGGGAACCGGCCGGACGTGCTGCCGCTTTCGCCCGCGCAGCAACGGTTGTGGTTCCTGTACCGGCTCGAAGGGGTCACGCCCACCTACAACATCCCGCTCACCTGGCGTCTGCACGGCGAGCTGGACGCGGACGCGCTGCGCGCGGCGATCGGCGACCTCGTCGATCGGCACGAACCACTCCGGACCGTGTTCGCCGAGGAGAAGGGCGTCGCGGTGCAGCGGATCCTGGCCGACGCACGCCCGGAGGTCCGTTTCGAGGAAGCGGGAGATCTTCCGGCGCAGCTGGCCGCCGAGGCCGGTCGAGGGTTCGCGCTCCACGAGGAACTCCCGATCCGGGCAACGGTCTTCGCCGTGTCGCCGCGGGAACACGTCCTGCTGCTGGTGATCCATCACGTGGCGACGGACGAGTGGTCGCAGGGACCGTTGATGGCGGATCTCGCCGAGGCTTACGCCGCTCGCCTGGCCGGGACCGCTCCACAGTGGACGGAACTGCCTGTCCAATACGCGGACTATGCGTTGTGGCAACGGAAGGTGCTCGACTCGACGGCCCCCGCACAGCTCGGCTTCTGGCGGGAAGCGCTGGCCGGCCTGCCGGACGAACTGGCCCTGCCCACGGACCGGCCACGGCCTGCCGAGTCGAGCCACCGCGGCGGTCTCGTCACCTTCCCGATCGACAGCGGGCTCACCGAGCGGCTGCGCGCGGTCGCCCGGCGGCACGACGTCAGCATGTTCATGCTGGCGCAGGCCGCGGTCGCGGCACTGCTGCACCGGCTCGGCGCCGGGGACGACATCCCGCTCGGCGCACCGAGCTCGGGCCGCGCCGACGAGCGGCTGGAGCCGCTGATCGGCTTCTTCGTCAACTCGCTCGTGCTGCGCACCGACCTGTCCGGTGACCCGGCGTTCGGCGACCTGCTCTCGCGGGTGCGCGCGACCGACCTCGCCGCCTTCGAGCACCAGGACCTGCCGTTCGAGCGCCTGGTCGACGCGGTCAACCCGGAACGTTCGCTGGCCAGGCACCCGTTGTTCCAGGTCATGGTGGTTTACCTGCCCGAAGCCGAGGACGGGCTGAAGCTGCCCGGCCTCCGCGTGGATCGGGAGGAGTTCGCGCAGGGCGTCGCCAAGTTCGACCTCGAGTTCGGGTTCCTGGAGAACGGCGACGGGATCTCGGGCGCGATCGAGTACAGCGCCGATCTGTTCGACCACGCCACGGCCGAGTCGTTCGCGCGTCGCCTGGTCGCCGTCCTGGACCAGGTCGCCGCCGATCCCGCGATCCCCGTCGGCGAGCTCGACGTCCTCGGCGAAGACGAGCACACTCGGCTCCTGCGCTGGAACGACACCGCGCACGACGTCTCCGCGACCACTCTGCCGGAGTTGTTCGAGGCCCAAGTGGCGCGGACGCCGGACGCGCCCGCTGTGGTGTTCGAGGGCGCCGAGCTTTCGTATGCCGAGTTGGACGCACGCGCGAATCAGCTGGCTCGGTGGCTGGTCGAGCAGGGTGCAGGTGCGGAGTCTGTGGTGGCGGTGTCGCTGCCACGGTCGCTCGATCTCGTGGTCGCGCTGTATGCCGTGCACAAGGCGGGCGCGGCGTATCTGCCGCTCGACACGGACTATCCGGCAGATCGCATCACGTTCATGCTGGAAGATGCCGCTCCTGCGGTCGTTCTGGACGAGCTGCCCGCGCTGGACGGGTATCCCGGTGAGAGTCCGGGGCGGGTCGTGGATCCGTCGGCTCCGGCGTACGTGATCTACACGTCCGGCTCGACCGGTCGCCCCAAGGGTGTGGTGGTGCCGCACTCAGGCATCGTGAACCGATTGCTGTGGATGCAGGACGAGTACGGCCTCACCGCTGATGATCGGGTGTTGCAGAAAACGCCGTCGAGTTTCGACGTGTCGGTATGGGAGTTCTTCTGGCCGCTGATCACCGGCGCGACGCTGGTGGTCGCCAAACCGGACGGCCACCGCGATCCGGCGTATCTCGAAGCACTGATCCGGGACCAGCGGATCACGACCCTGCACTTCGTCCCGTCGATGCTGGAGGCGTTCCTCGCCGAAGAGCCGGCGTGGCACGGCGTCCGCCGCGTCCTGTGCAGTGGCGAGGCGCTGCCGCCGGAACTGGCCGCTCGCGTGGACGTCCCGCTGCACAACCTCTACGGCCCGACCGAAGCCTCGGTGGACGTGACCTCTTGGGAGGTCGTCGATGACGGTGAAGGCGCTGTCCCCATTGGACGTCCGGTGTGGAACACCCAGGTACACGTGCTCGACGCCCGGCTCCGGCCGGTGCCGCCGGGCGTGGCGGGGGAGCTGTACCTGGCGGGCGCGCAGCTCGCGCGCGGCTATCTCGGCCGGGCGGGGCTGACCGCCGAGCGGTTCGTGGCGAACCCGTTCGCGGCCGGGGAGCGGATGTACCGCACGGGCGACCTCGCGCGGTGGCGCGCCGACGGCGCGCTCGAGTACCTCGGCCGCGCCGACGACCAGGTCAAGCTGCGCGGCTTCCGGATCGAGCTGGGCGAGATCGAGTCCGTGCTCTCCGCACGGGTGGTTCTGCGCGAGGGCAGGCTCGTGGCCTACCTGGCGGGGGAGGCGGACGTCGAAGAGGCCCGGCGGCTGGCCGAGGCCGCTCTGCCGGCGTACATGGTGCCGTCCGCGTTCGTCGTGCTGGACGCGTTCCCGTTGACACCCAACGGGAAGCTCGACCGCAAGGCACTGCCCGCGCCGGACTTCGCCGACGTGGTGACCGGTGACGCTCCGCGCACACCACGCGAGGAACTGCTCGCGTCGCTCGTCGCCGGTGTGCTCGGGCTGGACAAGGTGGGCATCCACGACGACTTCTTCCGCCTCGGCGGGGACAGCATCGTCGCGATGCAGCTGGTCGGCCGCGTGCGGAGTGCCGGGCTGCTGCTGAGCCCGCGTGACGTCTTCCGGCACCGGACCGTCGCGGCCCTGGCCGAGGTCAGCTCGGTGCGGCTCGACGCGCCCGCGTCCAGGAAGGCGTTGGTGGAGCTCGACGCGGGCGAACGCGCGGAGATCCTCGACGTCGCGCCGGACACGGCCGAGGTGTGGCCGCTGACGCCGTTGCAGGCCGGGCTGCTCTTCCACGCGACGATGGACGGCGACGGACCCGACGTCTACACCGTCCAGGTGTCGTTCGATCTCGACGGTCCGCTCGATCCGGCACGGCTGCGTGACGCCGCCCAGTCGCTCCTGGACCGGCACGCCGTCCTGCGCACCGGCCACCGCTATCTCGCGTCCGGCCGTCCGGTCGCGCTGGTGGCGCGTTCGGTCACCGTTCCCTGGCGGTTCGTGGCCTCGACGGAGGATGCCGAGGCCGAGCTGACCCACGACCGGCGCCGTTTCGACCCGGCCACCGCGCCGCTGCTGCGGTTCCTGCTCCTGGCCCTGCCGGACGGACGGCACCGGCTGGTGTTCACCCACCAGCACGTGCTGCTCGACGGCTGGTCGGTGCCGCAGCTGTTCGCCGAGCTGTCCCAGCTGTACGCCGGCGCCGACCTGGCGCCCGCACGTCAGTTCCGCGACCATCTCGGCTGGCTCGGGGACCAGGACCGAGAGGCGGCGGAAGTCGCGTGGCGGCAGGCGCTCGACGGCCTGACCGAGCCGACGCATCTCGTCCCGCACGACCCCCAGCGGATCCCGGCCCTGCCGGAGCGGTTGTCGCTGGAGCTGCCGGAACAGGTGACCGAGGCACTGTCGGCGGTCGCCCGCTCGCGCGGTCTGACACTGAACACGCTCGTCCAGACCGCGTGGAGCATCGTGCTCGGCAGGCTGACCGGCCGCTCCGACGTCGTGTTCGGCGCGACGGTCGCCGGGCGCCCGCCCGAACTGGCCGGGGTCGAGCGGATGATCGGCCTGTTCATCACCACGATCCCGGTGCGGATCGGGCTCGACCCGGCCGAAAAGCTGGGCGACCTGCTCGCCCGGGTCCAGGACGAGCAGTCCGGCTTGCTGGCGCACCAGCACTTCGGGCTCGCCGACATCCAGCGCGGCGCCGGGCTGGGAGAGCTGTTCGACACGCTGATGGTGTTCGAGAGCTACCCCGGTGCGGACGAGGACGAGACCGGAGCCGGGTTGCGTGGGGAGATCGTGCGCCACGAGGATTCCACGCACTATCCGCTCACCTGGGCGGTGGAACCCGGCACCCGGCTTAAGCTCACCGCCGAGTATCGCTCCGATCTGTTCGAGGCCGGTCTGCCGGAGCGGCTTCTCCCGGCGATGGAACGCGTACTCGCCGCGATGGTGTCCGATGTGGACGTACCGGTCGGCAGGGTCGACATCCTGGCCGAGGCCGACCTCGACCTGATCGTGCGGGGGTGGAACGGAACGGCGCTCGCCGTGGAACCGTCCACTGTGGCCGGTCTGTTCGAGGACCAGGTGCGGCGTTCGCCCGACGCGACGGCGGTGGTGTCGGGCGAGGTCGCCTTGACCTTCACCGAACTCAACGAGCGCGCGAACCGGCTCGCCAGGGCCCTGGTCGCCCACGGCGTGGGGGCCGAGGACTTCGTCGCGTTGGCGTTGCCGCGTTCGGCGGACGTGCTGTTGGCGATCCTCGCGGTCCACAAGGCGGGGGCGGCGTATCTGCCGCTCGATCCGGACTACCCGGCCGAGCGGCTGGCCGCGATGCTCGCGGACGCGCGACCCAAGCTGATCTTGACCGAGCCCGAACTGCTGGAGTCGTTGCCGCGGACCGAGATCGAGACGCTGGCGCTGTGCGCGCTCGTCACCGAGGATCGGCAGGCCCATGACCTGACCGATCGAGACCGGGTCCGCCCGCTCGACCCGGAACACCCGGCGTACGTGATCTACACGTCCGGCTCGACCGGGACGCCCAAGGGGGTCGTCGTCCCGCATCGCGGCGTGGTGAACCTGTTCCACAGCCACCGCGCCACCTTGCACCGGCCCGCGGTCGAGGCCACCGGCAAACCGCACCTGCGGGTGGGACACGCGTGGTCGTTCTCCTTCGACGCCTCCTGGCAGCCGCAGCTGTGGCTGCTCGACGGGCACGCCGTGCACATCGTGGACGAGGAGACCCGGCGCGATCCCGAACTCCTGGCCGCGATGATCGAGCGGGACGGCTTCGACTTCATCGAGGTCACGCCGTCGTTCTTCGCGCAGATGGCGGACGCGGGGCTGCTCGACGGCGACCGGTGTCCGCTCGCCGTGATCGGTGTCGGCGGCGAGGCGGTGCCGGAGAGCCTGTGGCGCCGGTTGGCCGGTTTGGACGGAACCGAGGCCTTCAACCTTTACGGGCCCACCGAGTCCACAGTGGACGCACTAGTCGCGAGGATCGGCCACAGCGAGAAGCCGCTGGTCGGCAGGCCGGTCGCGAACACCCGCGCCTACGTGCTGGACGCGACGCTGCGGCCGGTGCCGCCCGGAGTCACCGGGGAGCTGTACCTCGCCGGTTCCGGGCTCGCCCGGGGTTATCTCGGGCGGGCGGCGCTGACGTCGGAACGGTTCGTGGCGGATCCGTTCGGCCCGGCGGGGGCCCGGATGTACCGCACCGGCGACCTCGCCCGCTGGACCGCGGACGGGCGGCTGGACTTCGGCGGGCGCGCCGACGACCAGGCGAAGATCCGCGGCTTCCGGGTCGAACCCGGTGAGGTCGAGGCCGTGCTCGAACGGCACGAGGACGTCGCGCAGGCTGTCGTCCTCGTGCGTGAGGACCGCCCGCGGGTCAAGCAACTGGTGGCGTATGTCGTTTCGACCGCGGACGGTGAGGAGCTGCGGCGGTTCGTGGCCGAGACGCTGCCGGACTACATGGTGCCGGCGGCGTTCGTCTCGCTCGACGCGCTTCCCGTGCTGTCCAACGGAAAGCTGGACCGCCGGGCGCTGCCCGCGCCGGACTACAGGGAGCTGGCAGGTGGCCGGGCGCCCGAGACCGCACGGGAGAAGGCGCTGTGCGCGCTCTTCGCTGAGGTGCTCGATGTGCCGGAACTCGGCGCCGACGATGACTTCTTCGCCCTCGGCGGGGACAGCATCGTCGCGATGCGGCTGGTCAGCCGGGCTCGTGCCGCCGGGCTGAAGATCACCCCGCACGACGTGTTCGCGCGCCGGACGGTCGAGGCGCTGGCCGAGGTCGCCGAGAGCATCGAGGACGACGGCACGGTCGCGCTCACGCCGATCATGCACGCGCTCCGCGAACTCGGCGGTCCGATCGACGGTTACCACCAGGCGGCGTTGCTGTGGACGCCGTCCGGGATGACCGGTGACCAGCTGAAGACCGTGCTCGGCGCGGTCGTCGCGCGGCACGACATGCTGCGCGCGCGGCTCGACCGGTCGGTGGACGGCTGGGCGCTCCGGGTTGCCGAATCCGCCGACGTGCACATCGAGCGCGTCGACGTCGGGGACGGTGATCTGTTCGCGCTGATCGAGCGGCACGCGGAGCCGGCCCGTGCCCGGCTGGACCCGGACGCCGGCGTGATGCTGAGCGCGACGTGGTTCGACGCGGGGCCGTCGGCGCCCGGACGGTTGCTGCTGATGATCCATCACCTCGCCGTCGACGGTGTGTCGTGGCGGATCTTGTTGCCGGACCTCGCTTCCGCCTGGGACGCGGTCGCGCTCGGCGGGACACCGGAACTGTCCCCTGTGGACACTTCGTTCCGGCGATGGTCGCGGGCGCTGTCCACACAGGACCGTGCGGGCGAGCTGGACTACTGGAAGTCGGTACTGGGCGGCGGGGATCCCTTCCCGCTGGACCGGCCGCTCGACCCCGCGCGGGACGTGGCGGCGACCGTGAAGAAGGTGTCGCTGACGTTGCCCGCCGAGCGGACGGCCCCGCTGCTGTCCCGGGTTCCGTCGGCGTTCCGGGCGACGATCAACGACGTCCTGCTCACCGGTCTCGCCCTCGCCGTCGCCAGGTGGCGCCGGGACGGGGGACAGGCGGTGCTGGTCGACGTCGAGGGACACGGCCGCGAGGAGGACCTGGTCGCCGGTGCGGACCTTTCGCGGACGGTCGGCTGGTTCACCAGCGTCGTCCCCGTGTGCCTGGACCTGGGCGACCTCGACCTGGACGACGCGTTCGACGGCGGAACCGCCGCCGGCGAGGCGCTCGAACGGGTCCGGGCCCACCTCGACGGGCTGCCGGACGGCGGTATCGGGCACGGTCTGCTCCGATACCTCGATCCGCGCACCGGCCCTGAGCTCGCGAAGTTCCCGAAGCCGCAGATCGAGTTCAACTACCTGGGCCGGATCGGTGTCCCCGAGGCGACCGACTGGTCGTACGCCGCGGAGGCCGAGGCGGCCGAACTCGGCGCCGACGACGGGATGCCGGTCTCGCACGCGCTGACGGTCAACGTCCTGGCCGAGGACCGCCCCGGTGGTCCCGAACTGGGCGCACACTGGTCCTGGCCGGAGGCCGTGCTCACCGAAGACTCGGTGCGGGAACTCGCGGAAGGCTGGTTCCTCGCGCTGGACGCGCTCATCCGCCGGGCTGATTCACCGGCCACGAAGAAGGAGAACAAGGAATGACGAACCCGTTCGAGAACCCCGACGGCACGTACCTGGTGCTGGTCAACGACGAAGGCCAGCACAGCCTGTGGCCCGAGTTCGTCGAGGTCCCGGCGGGCTGGACCACGAAGTTCGGCCCCGCTTCGCGTCCAGAGTGCCTGGAGTACGTGGAGACCAACTGGACGGACCTGCGGCCCGCTTCGCTCGTCAAGGCCATGGAGTCCTGACCCGCTCCGTTTCGTGAAGACCTCCCTGGTCGCTCAAGGAGGTCTTCACGGACTTGCGTTGTTCAGAATCCGGCCATAAAACGTGAGTAGCGTTCGGGTTATGGATCGAAGAGCGTTCATGGTGACCGCCGGTGGTGCGGCGGCAGGGGCAGCGATGCTGCCGGGTCAGGCGGAGGCGCAACCGCGGACACAGGGGAAGTGGGGCCCGCATGGGCCGGTCGTCCGCTTCAACGTCCTCAGCGACATCCAGGGCGACCTCACCGACTTCGGCAAGGCGCTCGACGACCTGCACGCGATCAACCCGGGCAGCGCCGGGCTCGGCATCGCGGGCGACCTCACCCCGCGCGGTTACGACTTCGAGTACGCCCAGCTTCGCGCGACGTTCGACAAGCACCCGCATCCGCGCGAGGTCGCGTGGGCGATCGGCAACCACGAGTTCTACGTCCCGAAGTGGCGGGATCCCGACACGCTCGCCCAGGAGACCTGGCCCAACGGGACGACCGAGGATTCCCTCTTCCGCGGTTTCTACCGGTTCGCGGGCCGCAACACCGTCTACAACGAGACGTCGTTCGGCGGCGTTCCGGTGCTCTGCCTCGGCACCGAGCGGTACGCGAAGTACCACGACCCCAAGCTGTGGGACGAGGTCTGGATGAGCGACCGCCAGTTCACCTGGCTCGAACAACGCCTGCGGTACTGGTCGAACCGGCGCAGCCCGGTGATGGTGCTGACGCATCATCCGTTGCCCAACACCGTTTCGGGTACGCACAACAAGCTCTACCGGTCCGATTACCTCCAGCCCGACAGGCTGCTGTCGATCCTCGGCCGCCACCGGGACGTGTTCCTCTTCTCCGGGCACACGCACTGGGATCTGAACCTGTCGGACTGGGTGGTCCGCCGCGTGGTGCCTGGTACCGGCAACCTGGAAGGGTTCACGGTCGTCAACACCGCCGCCGTGCAGACCGGCTGGACGGACGACGGCAAGGGCGGGGAAGTGTCCCTCGGCGGCGCGTTCAACCAGGGGCTGCAGGTGGAGGTCTCGCCGTTCTCGGTGGTCATCAAGGCTCGCGACTTCACCACCAAGACGTGGCTGAAGCAGATCACCGTTCCGCTGCACGACTCCTGGGGGTTCCCGCACTGAGTGGGCGCCGGTGCTGCGGGTCGTGAGCGGCGATTCGGGGTGCGGCTGGGGAACGGGGGTCTCGCGCCAGCGGCGCGACAGCAATGGGTAGGCACATGTCTGTCCGCTCTGACCCGAAACGCCATTCACGACCGACTCGGCCTGCTCGCGACCGTGGGCGGCCCTGAAGGTAGCGAAGGCCTCCTTCCCTACTTTGAGGGTAGGGAAGGAGGCCTTCACGGACGCACTGGCTCAGTTGGCCGGCTTGACCTCGGTCTTCGGGTCACCGTCGACCGCGGCGGCGAGCTGCGGGACGATCCTGTCGATCACGTACGGCAGGCTCAGCACGGTCACGAAGGAGACCGCGCTGCCATAGGTGCCTTCGTTCTCGATGAAGACCTCGCGCTTCTCCTTCGCCACCTTCAGGCCCGTGTAGAGCGCGTCCTTGCCGAGGATCTCCTGCGCCTTGGCCGGGGTGTCGATGAGCCACACGAGCGCGTCGCGGTCGAGCAGGTCGGTCCGCTCGGCGCTGAGGCTCTTGCCGAACTTGTCACCGATGACGGCGTCGAGGTCGGCGGGCAGCTTGAAGCCGAGCGATTCGAGGATGTGCGAACGCCCGTCCTGGCTGCCGTAGACGAAGTAGCCCTCGTAGGTCGAGGCCATCAGCGCCGACTTGCCCGCGAACTCCGGGTGCTCCTTGCGGGCCTGGGCGAACTTGTCCTCGACACCCTTGACCAGTTCGTTCGCCTTGGTGGCGCGGCCGACGGCCTGGCCGACCTTCTTGGTCGCCTCGTTCCACGGGATGCCGTAGTCGTTGTACTCCTTCGGCTGCGCGACGACCGGGACGCCGATCTGGCTCAGCTTGTCGTACTGCTCCTTGGTGAGCCCGGAGTACAGCGCGATGATCAGATCCGGCTTGAGCGCGGCGATCTTCTCGTACTGTGGTCCGTCCACGTCCTTGAGGACCTCGGGCAGCGCGGCGCCGCCGAGCTTGTCGGTCGCCCACGGGCCGATGGTGCCGGGGAACTTGCCGAGCCATTCGGTGACACCGACCGGGACCACGCCGAGCGCGAGCAGCGCGTCCTGCTCGGTCAGGCCGACCGTGACGACGCGCTTGGGCTCCTGCGTGATGGTGGTGCTGCCGTACTTGTGCTCGATCGTGGTCGGGAACGCGTTCGCGTCGACCGCGGAGCCGGCGGAGTTCTGCGCGGCCGGGGTGGCCGACTCGCCGCCTCCTCCGCACGCGGTGAGCGAGGCGGCCAGCACCAGGGTGGACGCCAGCAGGCCGGCGGTCTTCAGGCGCCCGCGCACGGCGGAGAGGGTGGGGATTCGGGCCATCGTCCGTCCTTCGTGATCGGCTGTCCGGCGGAATGCCGGATTAATCGAGGATCAGGTTTGGCTAACCTAAGACGCCGACCGCCCGATTGCAACCGGTGACGGTGCGTCCCGGGTCACGTCCGTGAACGGTTGTCCGACCAAGCCGCCCAAAGCGTTGCGTATTGACCGCCGGAGGCCACGAGTTCGTCGTGCGTCCCGCTTTCGACGATCACGCCCGCGTCGAGCACGACGACGCGGTCCGACGCCGCGGCCTGCGTCAGCCGGTGCGCGACGACCAGTCCGGTCCGGCCCTCCAGCGCGGCGGCCGCGGCGGCTTCGAGGGTCTTCGCGCCCGCGCTCCCGGCTTCGGCGGTCGCCTCGTCGAGGATCGCGATCGGCGGATCGGCGAGCACCAGCCTCGCCAGCGCCAGCTGCTGCGACTGGGTGACGGTCAGCTGATGCCCGCCCTCGCCGACCACGGTCGCGAGGCCTTCGCTCAGCGCCTCCGCCCAGCCGCGCGCGCCGACTTTTTCCAGCGCCGCCAGCAACTCCGCGTCGGAAGCGCCGGGACGGGCGAGCCGGAGGTCGTCCGCCAGCGAACCGGCGAAGACGTGCACCTCCTGGCTGATCAGCGCGACCGCCTGCCGCGTGGCGGACGGCCCGAGCTCGTCGAGCGGGACCCCGCCGACGGAGATGGTCCCCGAGGCCGGAGTGTGGATCCCGGCGATCAGCTTGGCCAGCGTGGTCTTGCCCGCCCCGCTCGCGCCGACCAGCGCGACCCGCTCACCGGGGGAGAGGCTGAGATCGACGTCCCGCAACACCGGATGACCGTCCACATAGGAATGGGAGATGCCCGCCGCCTTCACCGAGGCGTCGACGGGTTTCGCCGGCCGTTCGGGTTCGCGCGGCGCGGGCAGATCGGCGACCCCGATCAGCCGGGCGAGGCTCGCGGCGGCCGCCTGCGCGTCGTCGACGAGCGCCAGCGCGGTGTTGATCGGACCGAAGAGGCTGTGGAAGTACAACGCCGCCGCGGTCGCCGCGCCGACGGTCACGGCGTCGGCGCCCACCAGCAGGAAACCGGCCGCGAGCACCGCCGAGAGACCGACGAACTCGGCGAGGTTGAGCCGGGCGAAGAACTTCGTCATCAGCCGGACACCGCGCAGCATCAGGTCCATCGCGCCCTCGGACCGCTGCCGGACGCGCTCCACGTGGGCGTCGGCGAGCCGGAACGCGCGGACGGTCTTCGCGCCGCCGATCGTGTCGAGTAGTTGCTGCTGCTGCGAACCCGTCGCGATCCGCTGTTTCGCGTACAACGGGACGGCGTTGCGGACGTACCAGCGCACGGTGTGCAGCTGGATCGGTGTCGCGAGCAGCGCGGCCAGGAGGAACCGCCAGTCGAGGACGGCGAGCGCGCCGAGGGTCAGCACGATCGTCAGCACCGAACGGCCCAGTTCGGGCAGGGCTTCGCGGACCGCCCTCGCGACCACCGTGACGTCGTTGGTGACGCGGGCGGTGAGGTCGCCGGAGCCCGCGCGTTCGACCTGTTCCAGCGGGAGCCCCAGCGCCCGGTCGACGAACCGTTCGCGGAGTTCCGCGAGCAGTGTTTCGCCGAGCTTGGCGGTGAGCGAGACTCCCAACGCCGTCGCGATGGCCTGTGCGACGGCGACCAGGACCAGTGCCACCACGGGGGTGGTCAGCTCGGTCGCGGGCCGTTTTTCGATGACCAGGTCGACGATGTGGCCGAGCAGCCGGGCGGTGAGCAGCCCGATCGCGGTCGCGCCGACGAGCATCGCCAGCGCGCCGACGGCGCGGGCCTTCGAGGTGCGGAGCAGTTCGCCGAGGACGGCGCGGATCCGCTTGCCGTCGGCGGTGGGGAGGAGTTCACGGGTCATGACAGCACCGCCGCGCGGTAGTCGGCGCGATCGCGGGCGAGTTCGGCGTGGCCGCCCTCGCCGGTGATCCGGCCGCCGTCCAGGACGACGACGCGGTCGGCCACGGCGAGCAGGGCAGGACTCGTGGTCACCAGGATCGTGGTCCGTCCTCGTCGTAGCCGGGCGAGCCCGGTGGCGATCTTCGCTTCGGTCACCGTGTCGACCGCCGTCGTTGGGTCGTGGACGACGAGCACCGGCGCGTCCGCGGCGAGCGCGCGGGCGAGCGCGACACGCTGCCGCTGGCCGCCGGAGAGGGAGCGTCCGCGTTCGGTGACCGCGGTCGCGGTGCCGTCGGGCAGCGCCGCCGCGACCTCGTCCGCGGCCGACGCGGCCAGTGCCTCGTCGGCGGACCGGCCGTCCGCGTGGACGTTTTCCGCCAGCGTTCCTTCGAACAGGTCCGCGTCGTGCGCGGCGACCAAGACGACCTCCCGCACTCGTTCAGGGTCCACAGTGGACAGATCGACGCCGTCGACGTGGACCTTGCCCTCGGCCGGATCTCCCGCGCGGCCGAGGCAGTCGAGCAGATCGGTCGCGGCGGCCGGATCCGCGGCGACGACGCCGATCAGCTGCCCGGCCGGGATGTCGAGGTCGACGCCGCGAAGGCTGCCGTACGAGACATCGGTGAACCGGACGTTCCCGGTGGCGGGCGACGGGAGTTCGCCGTCGCCCGAGTCCACCGCGACCGGCGTGGTCAGCAGGTCGGCGACCCGGGCCGCCGACGCGCGGCCCTGCGCCAGTTCGCCGTTGACCCACGAGAAGATCAGGAACGGCGTGAGCAGGAACTGGGCGAGCCCCACCGCGGCGACGAGGTCGCCGACGCTGATCGATCCCGACGAGGCGAGGTGCCCGCCGACGAGGGCGACGACCGCGATGAAGACGCCGGTCAGCGCGAGCACCGCGCCGTCGTGCCAGGCCTTCGCCCGTGCGGCGCGCAAGGTCGCCTTGAGCGAGTTCTGGCTCGTGTCGCGATAACGGGCGACCGCGGCGGGTTCGGCGCCGATGCCTTTGAGCACCCGCAGGCCGGACACCAGGTCCGTGGCGACGCCCGAGGCGTGCGCGGACCGTTCCTGTTCGGCTTCGCTGCGGCGCTCCAGCGGCTTGCCGATGAGATGCGCGAGATACAGCAGCGGCGGCGTGCCCAAGAGCACGAGGAGCCCCAGCGGAAGGGAGATCCGCAGCAGCGCGATGGCGCTGACCAGCACCCCGGCGAGCGCGGCGATCCCGAACGGCAGTGCCGCGTTGACCACGCCGACGCGTTGCGCGTCGCTGGTGCCGATGTTGACCAGTTCACCCGCCAGCTTGCCCTTGTCGGCGCCGCCACCGGGATGCAGGACCCGGCGGCTGATCGCGATGCGGAGGTCGTGCGCCGCGCGCAGGGACGCGCCTTCGGCGGCGCGCGCGGCGAACCGGTAGCTGTAGGACAGTCCCGCGAAGATCACGCCGAGCACGGCGAGCCAGAACACGAGCGTGCCCACCGAGCCGCCGTCGACCGCCTGATCGATCACCACGCCGATGATCACCGGGACGAGGGCTTCACCGCCCTGGTGCCCGGCGGCGAGCACGGAGGCGAGAGTGACCCGCCGTCGCTGCCCGGAAATCGCCTGCCGCAGGACACTCCGGCTGGTGGTGGCCGTTGCGGTCACCGGCGCCTCCGTTCGTGGTGGGGAAGGTAAGGCTAGTCTAAGTAGGTAGCTCGTTGAGGTGAACTCCGGCGTTCGGTTAGCCTTGCCTCACTCGAAGGAGGTTCCGTGGTCGTCACCGAACGCCCGCCCGCTGCGGCGTCCCCGCCCAGCGCGGCGGCACGGACGTTCCGTGCCGGCGGCCTGGTGGTCGGGCTCGCCCTGCTGGCGCTGATGTTCCTGCTCAGTATCTGGGTGGGGTCGAAGAGCATCCCGTTCACCTCCACCTGGTCGGTGCTGTGGCACAACGACGGCTCGACCGAGGCGGTGATCATCCACGATCTCCGTATCCCGCGGACTCTGCTGGGCGTGGTCGTCGGTGCGGCGCTCGGCCTCGCGGGCGCGGTGATGCAGGCGCTCACCCGGAACCCGCTGGCCGATCCCGGCCTGCTCGGCGTCAACACCGGTGCTTCGGCCGCGGTCGTCTCGGGGATCGCGTTCGTCGGGGTCACCAGCGTGCTCGGCTACATCTGGTTCGCTTTCGCCGGCGCCGCGATCGCGTCGGTCGTGGTCTACGTCCTCGGCTCGGCAGGACGCAGCGCCACGCCGGACCGGCTCGTGCTCGCCGGTTCGGCCGTGATGGCGGTACTCCAGGCCTACATCGTCGGGATCCTGCTGCTGATGCCCGAGACGTTCAACCAGTTCCGCTTCTGGAACGTCGGCTCGCTCAGCGGCCGCAAATGGGACGTGTTCCTGCAGATCTCGCCGTTCGTCGCGGTCGGCGTGATCATCGCGCTGCTGCTCGCCCGGCCGCTCAACGTCCTCGCGCTCGGCGACCAGACCGGCAAGGCGCTCGGCGCCCACGTGGGCCGCACCCGGGTGCTGGGCGCGGTCGTGGTGATGCTGCTCTGCGGCGCGGGGACCGCGGCGATCGGACCCGTACTGTTCCTCGGGCTCGCCGTGCCGCACGCCGCGCGCATGCTGGTCGGCCCGGACCAGCGCTGGGTCCTGCCGTATTCGATGCTGCTCGCGCCGATCGCGCTGATCGGCGCCGACGTCGTCGGCCGCGTGCTGAACCCGCCGGAGGAACTGCAGGCGGGCATCGTCGTCGCGTTCCTCGGCGCGCCGGTGTTCATCGCGCTCTGCCGCCGCAGGAAGCTGGCCAGGCTGTGACCGCGATCAAGGAGCACCCACGGATGAGCACCCGCGTCCTGCGCACCCCGGGCGGCGGACTTTCCCTTCGCGTCACCCCGCGGGCCGCGATCGTCGTCGCGCTGCTGGCCATCGCGGTGTTCTTCCTCGGCGCTGTCAGCATGACCACCGGCGACTACCCGTTGTCCGTCGGTGAGGTCATCCAGACGCTGTTCGGCTTCGGCGACCGGAGCACCGAGTTCATCGTGACCACCCTGCGCCTGCCCCGGTTGCTGACCGCGCTGCTGGTCGGCGGCGCGCTCGCGGTCAGCGGCGCGATCCTGCAGAGCCTGTCCGGGAATCCCTTGGGCAGCCCCGACTTCATCGGCTTCACCGAGGGCGCGGCCGCCGGCGCGTTGCTGACGATCATCGTGGTGCACGGCGGCATGCTGCAGGTTTCGCTGGGTGCGCTGGTCGGCGGCGTCGTGACCGCGGGCCTGATCGCGTTGCTCGCGCTGAAAGGCGGCGTGCACACGTTCCGCCTGATCCTCGTCGGTATCGGTGTGAACGCGATGCTGCTCGCGTTCAACTCCTACCTGATCACGAGGGCCTCCTGGCAGGACGGCCTGGCGGCGCAGGCGTGGCTGGTCGGCGGGCTCAACGGGCGCGGCTGGGAGCATGTCGGCCCGGTCGCGATCGCCATCGCCGTCCTGCTTCCGCCCGCTTTCGTCTATGGCAGAAGGCTTTCTCTGCTGGAGATGGGGGACGACTCGGCCAAGGGGCTCGGCGTGCCGGTGCAGCGGAGCCGGGTCGTGCTCCTCGGGGTCAGCGTCGGGCTGTGTTCGATCGCGACGGCGGCCGCCGGCCCGATCGCGTTCCTGGCACTCGCCGCGCCTCAGCTGGCGAAGCGGCTCACGCGGTCTTCGGGGCCGGGCCTCGCCGCGGCCGCGCTGATGGGCATGCTCCTGCTGGTGACCAGTGATCTGATCACCCAGCAGTTCTTGGCGGGCCTGCCCGTCGGTCTCGTCACCGGGGCGATCGGCGGGCTGTACCTGGCCTGGCTGCTGGTGTCCCGGCGCGGGGTCAGCCGAGCTGCGCGCTGACCGGCTCGATCGGCGCGGGCTCGCCGAAGCGGGCCAGCGCGAGCGCCGCCGAAACCGCGAGCACGAACCCGGCCGCCGCCACGGCCGCGAACCCCGGTCGCGTGGTGTCGCCCAGTACGAGCACCCCGATCAGGGACGGGAAGACGGTCTCGCCGATCACCATCATCGCGGTCGACGTCGTGACGCTGCCGCGCTGCAACGCGGTGGCGTAGAACAACATCGCCAGCGCACCCGCCACACCCAGCGTGTACGTCGCCGGGTCGGTCAGCAGATCCAGCGGGGCGAGGCTGGTGAGCGCGCGCCCGGAAAGGGCGACCACGCCGAAGCACAGGCCGGCGATCAACCCGAGCGCCGGTGTCCGGATCCGGCGCGCCGCGCGACCGGCGAACATCCCGGCCGTGCCGAGCACCACGACCGCACCGATCAGCACGAGCCGGAAACCCAGCCCGGTCGACGCCGAGCCCTCGCTTTCCGCCGACATCCCGAGCAACGCGAGCCCGGCGCAGACGACCGCGACCGCCGTCCACTCGCGACGCCCCAGCCGGACCCCGAGCGTCCGCGCGGCCACCGCCGTCACGGCGAGACTTCCGGCCAGTGCCGCCTGGACCACGAACAGCGGCAGTACCCGCAGCGCGGCGACCTGGGCGACGAACCCGATGACGTCGAGCGCGAGACCCGCGACGAACTTCCACTGCCGCAGCACCCGCACGAGCAGGCGGGGATCGACGCGATCTTCCGCGCCCGATGTCGCTTTCGCGGCGATCGCCTGCATCACCGAAGCGACGCCGTACGCACAGGCCGCGAAGAACGCGCAAACCAGACCCCACCACATGAACCACGAGCCTAGCCCTGCGGCGCCCACCCGGAGATCTCACGTGATCGCCGCCCAAGCACGCGAGTTCCGCCTTCAAGCACGCGAGATCGCCGGATGTGTAGGGTGAGTGGCATGTCGAACACGAGTTCGAGCGCGGCCGAGCCGGTGGAGCGCGCCTGGCCGGCGGGGATCGCCGAGGACGAAGCCGGGATCCAGTGGGACTTCCTGCGTTTCCTCCGCGCGACGGCGGTGAACAAGGTCGCCGGGCTGACCAGGGACCAGGCGGCCGCGACACCGCTGCCGTCGTCCCCGCGGATGAGCGCGCTGGGGCTGCTCAAGCATCTGACCGCGGTGGAGCGCTGGTGGCTCTCGATCGAGGCGGGCGGAGCGGACCTGCCTTCGCTGTGGGAAGGCTCACCGGATCCGAGCTGGGAGCTGACCGAGGACGACGACCCGCGGTCGGTCGTCGAGGCGTACCGCGCCGAGTGGGCCTTGGCGGAGTCGTCGCTGGCCGGGCTCTCGCCGGGCGATCGCGCGCGCAAGTCGGGGAAGTTCACCGTCCGCTGGGTGCTCGCGCACGTCGTCCAGGAGACCGCCCGGCACGTCGGGCAGCTGGACATCCTGCGGGAGCTGGCCGACGGAACCACGGGGGAGTAGCGCCGTAAGGTGTCCGCATGGCTGACAGGCTGTACTTCCGGCAATTGCTCGCGGGCCGTGACTTCGCGGTGGGGGATCCCGTCGCTACGCAGATGGTCAACTTCGCCTATCTGATCGGCGACCGGGAGACGAACGACGCCGTCATCGTCGACCCGGCGTACGCCGTCGGAGATCTGCTGGACCTGCTCGAAGCCGACGGCATGCGGCTGACCGGCGTCCTCGCCACACATCACCACCCCGACCACGTCGGCGGCGAGATGATGGGCTTCTCGCTGCCGGGGATCGCGGAACTGCTGGAACGAGTCCAGGTGCCGATCCACGTCAACGGTGCGGAGGCCGAGTGGGTCCGCCGGATCACCGGCGTCTCCGGAACCGATCTTCGCTCGCACGATCACGACGACGTCCTCGAGGTCGGTGCGGTGCCGATCCGGCTGCTGCACACGCCGGGGCACACTCCGGGCAGCCAGTGTTTCCTGGTCGACGGAAAGCTCGTCTCTGGCGACACACTGTTCCTCGAAGGCTGCGGCCGGACCGACTTCCCCGGTGGCGACGCGGAGGCGATCTACCGGAGCCTCCAGTGGCTGGCGGGGCTGGACGGCGATCCGGTCGTCTACCCGGGCCACCAGTACTCGGCGGAGCCGTCGGCGAACCTGTCGCGGGTGAAGGACACGAACTTCGTGTTCCGGCCGAAGTCGCTGGAAGAATGGCGGCTGATGTTCGGCGGCTGAGGCGCATTCAGAGGAACAAATGCGGAAGGTGTCCAGATCGCGGGACGCGAGGCTCGCGGATTGACCAGGCCGGTGCGGGAAGCCGAAGCTCGGAACCGTGACGCTCAAGCTGCATTGGTTCCTCCCCACCACCGGTGACGGCCGGACGATCGTGGAGCACTTCCACGCCAGCCGCGCCGCCGGGGCGTCCGCCGCCCGCGAGCCGAGCCTCGGCTACCTCGCGCAGGTCGCCGGCGCCGCCGAGGCGAACGGCTTCGAAGGCGTGCTGACACCGACCGGGACCTGGTGCGAGGACGCGTGGCTGACGACGGCCGCGCTGATCCGCGAGACGAGAAGCCTCAAGTTCCTCGTCGCGTTCCGGCCCGGGACGATCTCCCCGACACTGGCCGCGCAGATGGCCGGGACGTTCCAGCGGATCTCGCAAGGACGGGTGCTGCTCAACGTCGTCACCGGCGGCGATACGGTCGAACAGCGCCGTTTCGGTGACTGGCACGATCACGACCAGCGTTACGCCCGCACCGGTGAGTTCCTCGAGATCGTTCGCGGTGTGTGGAGCGGCAAGCCGTTCGACTTCGACGGCGAGCACCTCAAGGTCGAGGGCGCGACCACGCGCGCGGCGCCGGATCCGGTTCCGCCGATCTATTTCGGTGGATCCTCCGCGGCGGCGCTGCCGGTCGCGGCGAGGCACGCCGACGTCTACCTCACGTGGGGCGAGCCGCCCGCGCAGGTCGCCGAGAAGATCGCCAAGGTCCGCGAGTTCGCCGAGGAGCAGGGCCGGAAGCTCCGCTTCGGTATCCGGCTGCACACCCTTTCCCGTGACACGTCGGCCGAAGCCTGGGCGGAGGCGGGCAAACTGCTGGAGGCGATCGACCCGGAGCGGATCGCCCACACCCAGGAACAGTTGTCCGCCGGCGAATCCGTGGGCCAGCAGCGGATGGCCGCGCTGCACGGCGGGAAGACCGGCGGCGGCGTCCGCGGTTTGGAGGTGTACCCCAATCTCTGGGCCGGGATCGGCCTCGTGCGCGGTGGCGCGGGCACCGCGCTCGTCGGCAGTCATGGGGAGGTCGCCGACCTCATCGAGGAGTACCACGCGCACGGCATCGAGGAGTTCGTCCTCTCCGGCTACCCGCATCTGGAGGAGGCGTACTGGTTCGGTGAGGGTGTGCGTCCGGAACTGGTCCGGCGAGGGCTCGTCGCGTAGAACCTCTACAGAGACCGGGAAAGAGCCAAAGCGGCGGTCCGCACCGCGGGTGCGACCCGGTTGGTGTGCATGCGGTTCGCCCAGCCGGAGATCGACAACGCCGCCACCGCCACCCCTTGCGCGTCGAGCAGCGGGCTCGCCGCGCAGACGACGCCGACGCCGGATTCCTCCCGTTCGAACGCTATTCCCTCACCGTGGATCTTGGCGAGCTGACGGCGCAGCAGGCCCGCGGCGGTGATCGTCCGTACGCTGACGCGCGGCAATCCGGCGTCGATCACTTGTGTCACCACGGATTCCGGCGAGAACGCGAGAATCGCCTTGCCGACGCCGGTGGCGTGCGCGGGAAAACGGCCGCCGATCCGGGACGGCAGTGACGGCGCGTCGGGCCCCCGCAGGATGTCGAGATAGACGACCTCGGTGCCTTCCAGGACCGCCAGATGCACGGTGTTGCGGGTCGCTTCGCGGAGATCGGCCAGATACGGACGCGCCGCCTCGACGAGTCCCCGGCGCCGTACCGCCAGCTGGCCTATCTCGAACAGTTTCAGCCCGAGCCGCAACGTCGCGCCCTCGCGTTCGAGGAGGCCGGTCGCGACCAGGTGCCCGGTGAGCCGGTGGACGGTCGATTTCGCCAGGCCGGTCCGCCGCGCCAGCTCGGAAACGCCGAGCGCGTCGTCACCGGGACGGAAAGCCGAGAGCAGCGCGGAGATCCGGGCGGCGACGAGGCCGTCCGCTCCGGTTCGTTCCGGGTCGTCGTTCCGCCCAGCGGCACGCATGGGTTGAGTGTGCCCTATCCGCTCGGGGAGCGTCACCTGGCATGGCGCAACGGAAAGCGGTGGCCGCGATCGTCGGTCCCGGGAACATCGGCACCGACCTGCTCGCGAAGCTGAGGCGCAGCGAGCACGTCGAGGTGCGGTACATGGTCGGCGTGGACCCGGAGTCGGACGGGCTGGCCAAGGCCGCGGAATTGGGACTGGAGACCTCCGCCGGCGGCGTCGACTGGTTGCTGTCGCGCGACGAGCTGCCGGACCTGGTCTTCGAAGCGACCTCGGCGAAGGCGCACCTGGCGAACGCGCCGCGGTACGCCACCGCCGGGATCCGTGCGATCGACCTGACCCCGGCCGCGGTCGGCCCGTTCACCTGCCCCGCCGTGGGCTTGCCCGAACGGCTGGACGTGCCGAATGTCAACCTCATCACCTGCGGCGGCCAGGCCACCATCCCGATCGTGCACGCGGTGTCCCGGGTGACACCGGTGCCCTACGCCGAGATCGTCGCGTCCGTCTCGTCGCGCTCGGCCGGACCGGGAACCCGGGCGAACATCGACGAGTTCACCGCGACGACGGCGCGCGGGATCGAACTCGTCGGGGGAGCGAGCCGCGGCAAGGCGATCATCATCATCAATCCGGTCGAACCGCCGATGATCATGCGCGACACGGTGTTCTGCGCGATCGACCCGGACGCGGACTTCGACGCGGTGAGCGAATCCATCCACCGGATGGTCGAGACGGTCCAGGGTTACGTGCCCGGTTACACGCTCAAGGCGGATCCCCAATACGACCCACCCCGCCCGGGGTGGAGCGGGCAGGCGCGGGTCGCGGTGTTCCTGGAGGTCGCCGGGAACGGGGACTTCCTGCCGAAATACGCCGGGAACCTCGACATCATGACGGCCGCGGCCGCCCGTGTCGGTGACCTTCTGGCCACTCAGGAGGTGGCGGCATGAGCTGGGACGACGTGAACCGTGAGGTCCGGTTGGTCGACACCAGCCTGCGCGACGGCAGCCACGCGATGGCGCACCAGTTCACCGAGAAGAACGTGCGCGACACCGTCCGGGCGCTGGACGACGCCGGGGTCTCGCTGATCGAGGTCAGCCACGGCGACGGGCTCGGTGGCTCGACGTTCAACTACGGCTTTTCCCTTGTGGACGAACGGAAGCTGATCGCCGCGGCGGTCAACGAGGCACGGCACGCGAAGATCGCCGTTCTGCTTCTGCCGGGCCTCGGCACCGTCGGCGACTTGCGGGTGGCGGCCGACCTCGGCGCGGGCGCGGTCCGGATCGCGACCCATTGCACCGAGGCCGACGTCTCTGTCCAGCATTTCGGCGCGGCAAGGGAACTCGGGCTGGAGACCGTCGGTTTCCTGATGCTGTCCCATATGTCCACGCCCGAGGCGCTGGCGAAACAGGGCCGGATCATGGTCGACGCCGGGTGTCAGTGCGTCTATGTCGTCGATTCCGCCGGGGCGTTGATCCTGGAGGACGCCGGTGAACGTGTCGCCGCGCTGGTGGCGGAATTCGGCGACGAGGCGCAGGTCGGTTACCACGGACACCAGAACCTGAGTTTCGGTGTCGCGAACTCGGTGCTCGCCTACCGGGCCGGCGCCCGGCAGATCGACGGTTCGCTCGTGGCGCTCGGCGCGGGCGCGGGCAACTCGCCGACCGAGGTTCTCGCGGCGACGTTCGAGCGCCTCGGGATCCGCACCGGCGTCGACAAGGACGTGCTGATGGACGCGGCCGAGAACGTCGTGAAGCCCTACATCACCCGGTTGCCGGTGATGGACCGGTCGTCGATCGTGCAGGGCTTCGCCGGGGTGTACTCGAGTTTCCTCCTGCACGCCGAACGCGCCGCCGAGCGCTACGACGTCCCGGCGCACGAAATCCTCTACCGAGTCGGCGCCGCGAAGTACGTGGGCGGGCAGGAGGACATGATCATCGACATCGCCCTGCAGCTGGTCGCCGAACGCGGTCAGGGTTGACGGTCGGCCCCGAGCACGAGGCGGACGCAGTGGTCGATCAGGCGCTCGCGGCTCACCTTGAGCGAGCCGTCGAGGTAGGCGATGAACACGTTGCTCAGCGCGCCGACCAGCCCGATCGAGGTCATCTGCCGTTCGGCCGCGTCCCCGTGGGACAGCTGCCCGCTGACCAGCTCGGCGAACGAGGGGAGGAGCGCGATGCCGCGCGTGGTCAGCGCGGGATCGGTGATCGGCGCGAGCAGGAGCACGCGGCCTTTGCGCGGATCGTCGAGCATCAATTCGACGAAGGCGCGGACCGCGGCCTTCGCCCGCTCGGCGGGTTCGGCCGTGTCGCTGACCGCGTCGACGAGGGCCTGCCGCGCCTGCTCGCCGATGTGCTCATAGACCGCGACGACGAGTTCCTCGCGGTCGGCGAAGCTCTCGTAGAAATACCGCTCCGTCAGCTTGGCGTGACGGCACACCGCGCGGACGCTCACCCCGGCGCTGCCCTGGGTACCGAGCAGGTCGAGGCCCGCGTCGACGAGTTGTCCTCGCCGTGCGGCCTTGCGGTCGTCCAGGGTCGTGCCTGCCCAGCTGCGGCCGGCCATGATCGGCTCCTCTTGTTGACTACGGCCGTTGTCAACTTTAACCTGACAACAGTTGTGGTCAATTTAACCAGCTCAGTGAGGAGACCGGGGATGACACAGCCGCGGCCGCTCGGTCCGGATTCGCTGACCTGGAAGTACTTCGGCGACTGGCGTGGGCTGCTCATCGCGCTGTGGGCCGGATCCATGCAGAACATGCACCCCGAGCTGGGCGCGGGCGTCGAGGAGCACTCGCGGTTCTTCGAGGAGCGCTGGCAGCGTCTGTTCCGCTCGCTGTACCCGATCGGGGGAGTGATCTACGACGGTCCACGGGCCCGGCAGACCGCGCTGGAGGTGCGGGGCTACCACGATCGGATCAAGGGCGTCGACAAACACGGGCGGCGCTATCACGCGCTCAACCCGGACACGTTCTACTGGGCGCATTCGACGTTCTTCGTGAGCGCGATCCTCATCGCCGACAACTTCTGCGGCGGGATCGGCGAGGCCGAGAAGCGGAAGCTGTTCGACGAGCACGTCCAGTGGTACGAGATGTACGGCATGAGCATGCGCCCGGTGCCGGAATCGTGGGAGGACTTCCAGCTGTACTGGAAGCGCATGTGCGAGGACGTGCTGGAGGACAACAAGGCCACGCGCGATGTCCTCGACATCAAGGACCTCCCGAAGCCGAATTTTCTCCCGTGGCTGCCGGACTTCGCCTGGCACCTCGTCCGCGGGCAGGTGGCGCGGAACTTCGTCTGGCTGACGGTCGGCCTGTACGACCCGCCGATCCGCGAGCGGCTCGGCTACACCTGGACCGAACGCGACGAGCGACGCCATCGCCGGGTGGGGAAGCTGATCAACGCGGCGTTCAAGCTGGTTCCGCGAGACCGCCGCTATCACCCGCGTGCCAGGGCGGGCTGGCGCCGGGAACGTGGTGAACTGGCCCCGGACGCGCCGTTGGTCGAGACTCCCGCGAGGAACCTTCCGCCGCTTTCGGAGCGGGGCAAACCCGAGCACTACTCACCGAACGTCTGACTAGGAGCCTCGATGAAGCTGGGTTACCACCTCGGTTACTGGTCGTCCGGCCCGCCGGAGGGCGCGCTGGACGCGGTCTTGCGGGCCGAAGAACTCGGCTTCGATTCCGTGTGGACCGCCGAGGGCTACGGCTCGGACGCGTTCACCCCGCTCGCCTGGTGGGGCGCGTCGACCAGCCGGATCAAGCTCGGCACCAACATCGTCCAGATGTCGGCGCGTACCCCGACCGCGACGGCCATGCACGCGCTGACGTTGGACCACCTGTCCGGCGGCCGGTTCGTGCTCGGGCTCGGCGCGTCCGGGCCGCAGGTGGTCGAAGGCTGGTACGGGCAGCCCTATCCGAAGCCGCTCGCCCGCACCCGCGAGTACGTCGACATCGTGCGGAAGGTCGTCGCGCGCGAGGCGCCGGTGACCCACGACGGGCAGCACTTCCAGTTGCCGCTGCGGGGCGGCACGGGGCTCGGCAAACCGCTGAAGTCCACAGTGCACCCGTTCCGCAAGGAGATCCCGATCTTCCTCGCCGCGGAGGGGCCGAAGAACGTGGCGCTGTCGGCGGAGATCTGCGACGGCTGGCTCCCGTTGTTCTTCTCGCCCAAGAGCGACGCCTTCTATCGGGCAGCGCTGCAGGAGGGCTTCTCGCGTCCCGGTGCCCGGCACGGTTTCGACGACTTCGAGGTCGCCGCGTCCGTTCCGGTGCTCGTCCACGACGACGTCGAGGAGGCCGCGAGCTGGATCAAGCCGTCGCTCGCGCTGTACATCGGCGGCATGGGTGCGAAATCGGTCAACTTCCACCACGACGTCTTCGCCCGGATGGGGTACGAGGACGTCGCCGACAAGGTGCAGGAGCTGTACCTGGCAGGCCGCAAGGACGAGGCGACCGCGGCGATCCCGACGTCGCTGGTCGAGGACACCTCGCTGATCGGGCCGGCGGAAAAGATCCGTGACGAACTCGCCGCGTGGGACGAGACCGTCGTGACCACGCTGCTGCTGCGGGGGGATGCCGCGACGCTCACGAAGGTCGCGGAAACCCTCGCGTAGCCGCTCTGTCTCGTGAGTGGTGAGGACGGTTCTAACCGTCCNGCGGCGTGGTCACCGGTGATCATCTTCACCGCGATACCCGCGGTGTGACAGGCGGACACCAGGAATCTGGTGTCCCTCTCCGTTCGGCTGAAGGGCGCTTTCCCCGCATGCGACGTGGTGAAAGCGCCCTTCGCCGCATCAGGCGAGGGGAAGGGCCCCTTCGGCCCCACGCCTTTCGTGGGGTTGCGACAGTGAGGCCCATCACGTAGCGTCCCGGCCACGAACATGAAGTCGGTTCATGTTCGTGGCCGGGAGGTGCGACTCATGACGGTGAGCCGGAGGCGGGTTCTCGCGGGTGCGGCGGCGTTGCCCATCGCGGCGAGCATGCTCGGCGCCCAGCAGGCGCAAGCGGCGTCGGCGAAGGGTTTCCGTGTCGGCGTCGGCCTTTCCGACGTCACCGGACCGGCCGCCGAGAACGGCATGATGGGCTACTCGATGCCGCAGCAGCAGACCGCCGGTATCCACCTCCGCACCCGGGCGCGCGCCTTCGTGGTCGATGACGGCGCCAAGCGGATCGCCTTCGTCACCGCCGACCTCGGCGCGCTGTTCCAGTCCGTCCACCAGGGCGTGCTGCGCAAACTCCAGGCCGCGTACGGCGACCTGTACACCGAGCAGAACGTCCTCCTCAACGCCACGCACACCCACTCCGCGTGCGGCGGGGATTCCCATTACGCCGCCTACGATCTGGCGATCCTGGGCTTCCAGCAGCAGGTGTACGACGCGCACGTCGACGGGATCTTCGAGGCGATCGGCCGGGCGCACGCGAACCTCGCGCCCGGGTCGATCCGGCTCGGCCGGGCCGAGCTCACCAAGGCCAGCGTCAACCGCTCGCGCAAGGCCTTCGACCTGAACCCGCAGGCGGACAAGGACCATTTCCCGCAGGCGATCGACCCGGCCGTCACGGTCCTGCGCTTCAGCCAGAACGGCGTCGACGTCGGCGCGATCAGCTGGTTCGCCACGCACGGGACGTCGATGAGCAACGGCAACCACCTGATCAGCGGCGACAACAAGGGGTACGCCGCCTACGAATGGGAACACGACCACGCCGGCGTGCGGTACCTCGACGGGAACCCGCGGTTCGTCGCCGCCTTCCCGCAGACCAACACCGGTGACATGAGCCCGAACCTGAACCTCGAACCCGGCACCCCCGAAACCGAGTTCGAGAACACCCGCACCATCGGCGACCTCCAGTTCCGCGCGGCGAAGAGCGCCTTCGACGCCGCGGCCGAGGCCGTGACGGGCGGCGTCGACCACCGGATGTGCTACGTGGACATGTCCGACGTGGCCGTCGACGCGAAGTACACCCCGAACGGGCGGCCGCAGCGCACCTGTACGGCCGCGATCGGGGTGTCGATGCTGGCGGGCAGTCGCGAGGACGGCCCCGGCCTGCCGCTCCCGGAAGGGGTCAAGAACCCGTTCATCGACTGGCTCGGCGGGATCGACGCGCCGATCCCGCAGGCACTGGCCGACGCGCACGCGCCGAAGGTGATCGCGGTGCCGTTCGGCGCGATGAAGCCGTATCCGTGGACGCCGGAGGTCCTGCCGCTGCAACTCGTCCGGATCGGGCAGCTGCACCTCGTGGCGGTACCGGCCGAGCTGACCATCGTCGCCGGGCTGCGCCTGCGCCGGACCGTCGCCGCCGAACTCGGTGTCCCGCTGGAGAACGTGCTCATCCAGGGCTACGCCAACGCCTACAGCCAGTACGTCACCACGCCCGAGGAGTACGACTCGCAGCAGTACGAAGGCGCGTCGACCCTCTACGGCCGTTACACGCTTCCCGCGTACCAGCAGGAATTCGCGAAACTCGCGGCGGCGATGAAGACGGGGACATCGGTCGCGCACGGCCCGACGCCGCGGGATCTGCGCGGCAAGCTGATCAACTTCCAGCCCGGCGTCGTCTTCGACAGCCCGCCCGCGTTCAAGAGCTTCGGTGACGTCCTGACCGACGCGAAGAGCACCTACGCGCGCGGCGAACAGGTCGTCGTCGAGTTCGTCACCGGGCATCCGAAGAACGACCTCCGGCGCGGCGGCACGTTCCTGGAGATCCAGCGGCTGGTCGACGGCAGCTGGGTCCGACACGCCGACGACGGCGACTGGGACACGAAGTACCACTGGGCGCGGACGTTCGTCGCCGAATCGAAAGCCGTCGTCCACTGGAAGATCCCCGCGAACGCCCCGATCGGCAAATATCGCGTGGTCCACTTCGGCAATTGGAAGAACGGCTGGAACGGGGCGATCTCCGCGTTCAGCGGGACTTCGCGGACGTTCGTCGTCTCCTGACACCGGAAGGGTCTTTCGTGCGGAAAATCGCCGTACTCGCCATCGCCGCCGCGATGTTCGCCGGAACCGCCGTGCCCGCCCGGGCGGCGGTCTCGGTGAAGGTCATGGCGTTCAACATCTGGCAGCTGCCCTGGATCGCCAGTCCGAACACTTCGGACAAACAGGCCAGGGCTCGCGCGGCGGAGGACGTCATCCGCGCGAACGGCGCCGACGTCGTCGTCCTGGACGAGGCTTTCAGCGCCCAGGCGGAGGAACTGCGGAACCGGCTGAAGGACGTCTGGCCGCACCAGACCCCGCTCGTCGGCCAGTACTGTTCCACGTCGCCCGGCTGGACCACGGTGAACGGGAACTGCTCGAATTCCCCCGTAGTGGTCAACGGCGGGGTCACCGTGCTCAGCAAGGCGCCGGTGACCGAGCAGCACCAGCTGGTCTTCCGCAATTCCTACTCGGGCACGGCGGACTACCTGTCAAACAAGGGGGCCGCGCTCGCCCGCCTGGTCGTCAACGGGAAGCCGGTGTGGATCGCGGGCACCCACATGCAGGCGGATGAGGGACCGGAGACGCTGCCGAAGGCGCACGAGATCCGGATGGCGCAGCTGGGCGAGATCCGTGACCTGGTCACGAAATACGCCCCCGCCCACGAGCCGGTCGTCATCGCGGGCGACCTGAACATCGAGTACTGGGCGGGACAGGCGCGCAAGGATTCCCTCGGCCGCACGCAGGTCCAGCAGGGCGAAGCCTTCCTTGGCGGCATCCTCCGCACGACGGGCGAAGGCGCGTACACCTTCGACGCGGCGACGAACCCGAACGCGGCGAAGTCCGTTCCGGCGACCTACCGCGACTCGCTGGACTACGTCGGAGCCGTACGCGCGGGCGGCCGTCCACTCGCCGCTGTCGGCCCGGTACAGCTCGTGTATTACGACGGTGGCACGATTCCCTCCGACCACTACCCGGTGGTGGCCAAGATCCAATACTGAGGCCTTCATCGGGAGAACCGCCTCGAGGAGGATCATGGCAGCCCTGCCAGCACGGACGAGGTACCGCTACTCGCTCGGCTCGTTCGTCACCGGCCCCTTCGGCACGGTTCCCGGCCTGCTCCTTCTGAAGTACCTCACCGACACGATGGGCGTCGCCGCGGGCGTGGCCGGCGCGATCGTGTTCATTCCCAAGGCGTGGGACGTGCTCTTCAACCCGATCGCGGGAAGGCTGTCGGACGCGGACATGGTCCGCACCGGCAGCCGCCGCCGGTTCCTGCTCTTCGGCGGTATCGGCGTGTCGATCCTCTTCGCAGCCCTGTTCGCCCACCCCGGCTTCGGCGGCCCCGTGCCCGACGCGATCTACGTCGTCGTCGTGTTCCTGTTGTGCGCCACCGCGTACGCGTTCTTCCAGGTGCCGTTCAACGCGTTGCCCGCCGAACTGACCGACAACGCCGAGGAACGCACGAAGCTGACCAGCATCCGGATCGGCTTCCTCGCGGTCGCCATCCTGATCTGCGGCGGCGGGGCCCCGGCGATCACCGAACTCGTCGGCGGCGTCACCGGTTACCGCGTCATGGGCGTGTTCATCGCCGTGATCATCCTGCTGGCGACCCTCGGCGTGTACTTCGGGCTGAAGGACGCGCCGGTCGGCGCACTGCGGCCGAACACGGTGAGCCCGCGTGAACTGCTCCGGACGCTCGCGCAGTGGCGGCCGTTCCGCTGGCTGCTCGGGGTCTACTTCGTCCAGGCGCTCGGAATCGGCACGGTGCTGGCCGCGATCCCGTTCTTCGCCGAACGGATCCTCGGCAGCTCCGGCTACTCCACGGTCCTGTTCGTCGGTTTTGTCGGCCCGGCGCTGCTGACCATGCCGCTGTGGCCCAAACTCGGGGCGAGTGTCGGGAAACTGGTCGGGTTCCGGCTCGCCACCGCCGCGTTCGGCGTCGGTCTGTTCGGGCTTCTCGGCGCGAAGGTGTTCCCGTTCCCTGTCACGATGGTGTTCGTCGCTTTCTGCGGCGTCGGCTACGCGGGGATCTCGGTATTCCCGCTGGCGATCCTGCCGGACCTGATCAGCGACGAAGAGGAGCGGACCGGGGAGACCAGGGCCGGGGTGGCGGCCGGGGTCTGGACCGCGTCCGAAACGCTGGGACTCGCGCTCGGCCCGGGGATCTGGGGACTGGTGCTGCAGTTCGGCGGCTACCAGTCCAGCCTCGACGCCAAGGTCGCGCAGCCGGACAGCGCGCTCACGGCGATCCTGCTCGGCGCGTCGATCCTTCCGGCCGTGCTGATCGTGCTGGGCATCCCGCTGCTGCGCAGGTCGGTGCTGGAGCGCCGCGCGTGACCGCCGAGGACGTCCTGCGGGAGCTGCGGGAGCTGCGCGCGGGGGACTTGCCGACGCACGGAGGCCGGACGCTCGCGTATGTCTACGACAGCGGTCTGTCCGAAGTGGATGAACTCGGCGCGGCCGCGCACGCGCTGGCGTCGTCGGCGAACGGCCTCGACCCGACGGCGTTCCCGAGTCTGCTGCGGATGGAGAACGACCTCGTCGGCGCCGCGGCGCGGCTGCTGGGCGGTACGGCGGAGACGGCCGGTTCGGTGACCTCGGGCGGCACGGAGTCGTGCATGCTCGCCGTCCTGGCCGCCCGCGACGCGCGTCCCGACCTGTCCACGCCGAATATCGTGCTGCCCACGACCGCGCACGCGGCGTTCCACAAGGCGGCGCATTTCTTCGGCGTCCGCGTGGTTTCGGTGCCGGTCGATCCGGTGACCTTCCGCGCAGTCCCGGAGGCGATGGCCGCCGCGGTCGACGACAGCACGGTGCTCGTCGTCGCGAGCGCGCCGTCCTACGCCCACGGCGTCCTCGACCCGATCCCCGAGATCGCCGTGCTGCTCGACGGCGTCCGCTTCCACGTCGACGCCTGCATCGGTGGCTGGGTGCTGCCGTACTTGGGGCTCGGCCCGTTCGGTTTCGACGTCCCCGGTGTCACCAGCGTCTCGGTCGATCTGCACAAGTACGCCTACTGCCCGAAAGGCGTGTCGGTTCTGTTGCACGCCAACGCGGACCTGCGCCGGCCGCAGTACTTCGCCAGCGCGGACTGGCCCGGCTACACGATGCTGAACACCACGCTGCAGAGCACGCGATCCGGCGGCCCGCTCGCCGCGGCCTGGGCCGTCGTGCGTCACGTCGGCGACGAGGGTTACGCGAGGCTGGCTTCGGCGGCCCGTGAGGCGGCCGTCGAGATCCGGGCCGGGATCGAGGCACTGGACGGGTTGCGGGTCCTCGGCGATCCAGTGTCGACCCTGCTGGCCTTCACCGTGGAGGACGGCGCGGGTTTCGACTTGTTCACCGTCGCGGACGAGATGCGGGAGCGCGGCTGGTACGTCCAGCCGCAGTTCGCCCACGAGTCGTCGCCCGCGAACCTGCACCTGACCGTGACGGCCGCGAACCGCGGGAGCGAGAAGGGCTTCCTAGCCGATCTCGCCGCGTCGGTCGTGGCCGCCCGCGAAACGGGGCCGGTCGTCGTCGACCCGCAAGTGGCCGAGTTCGTCGCGGCGCTGGACCCGGCGACGTTGACGCCGGAGCAGTTCGCCGGACTGCTGGCGGCCGCGGGTCTCGGCGGCGCGGCCGGATTGCCCACCCGGATGGCGGAGATCAACGCGCTGCTGGCCACGGCACCCGGTCCGTTGCGCGAACGGCTGTTGCTCGAATTCATCGGCTCGCTGTACACGGCTTCCTGAAACCAGCCCTTGACGCAATCGGTCGGTTGCTATACAAAGTTATAGCAACCGATTGATTGCTACTTGAGGAGGCCGTCGTGGGATTCCCCGACCGGATCGAACGCACCGTCGACATCGCCCACCCGCCCGCGAAGGTCTGGGCCGCGCTGACCACGGCCGAAGGGCTGGGCACCTGGTTCGGGAACCAGGCCAGCATCGACCTGCGCCCCGGTGGCGACGCCGAGATGAAATGGGACGAGGGGCACAAGGCGAACATGCGCGTCGAGCGCGTCGAAGAACCGGAGATCTTCGGCTTCACCTGGAACATCTACGGTCTCCCCGACGAAGACCCTCGCCGCACCTACGTCGAGTTCACCCTGGTGCCGAACGGCGAAGGCACCCGGCTCACCGTCGTCGAGTCCGGTTTCTCCCAGCTTCCGGACGACGTCCACCGTGTCGCTTTCGAAGGGAACACGACGGGGTGGGCGGCCGAGCTGGGCGAACTGATCGAATACCTCGATGCCGCCTGACATCGAAACGATCGCCGAACAGGTCTTCGTCGCCTTGGCCGACCCGAGCAGGCGGAGCATTCTCGCCGTCCTCGCCTCGGGCGGCCCGGCCACGGCGACCGACCTTGCCGACCGCCTGCCGATCACGCGGCAGGCCATCGCCAAGCACCTCACCCTGCTCACCGACGCCGGGCTGGTGATCCCGGAGCAGGGGGAGCGGCGTCGCGTCCGCTACCGGCTGCAGTCGGCGCCGATGCAGGTCGCTCAGCAGTTCCTCGCCGCGCTCGCCCGTGATTGGGACGGGCCGCTCGCGGCGCTCAAAGACCATCTGGAGGGAACATCATGAGCTTCACGACGAGTTTCACCGTGGACCAGACGCCGCAGCAGGTCTTCGACGCGTTCGACGACGTCCGCGGGTGGTGGTCGGAAGAGGTCGTGCACTCCGGCGACGAGTTCGAGTACCACTACGAAGAGGTCCACCGCTGCCGGATCCGGATCACCGAATCCGTGCCCGGCCGCAAGGTCTCCTGGCTGGTCCTGGAGAACCACTTCGACTTCACCCGCGACGAGACCGAGTGGGTCGGCACCACGTTCACCTTCGACATCTGCCACAAGGCGCGGACCTTCTGCGTCGGTACGAGCCTGCGGGACCTGATCACCACCGGCGAGGGACAGCCGAACCGGCAGAGCGTCCTGCCCGCGGAGCCGGTGCGATGAACACGGTGTCCGCGGCCGAATGGGAAGAAGCGCGCCTTCGGTTGCTGGTGAAGGAGAAGGAACTGACCCGAGCCCGCGACGCGCTCGCGGCCGAGCGGCGCCGGATGCCGTGGCTCGCGGTCGAGAAGCCGTACGAGTTCGAAGGGCCGTCCGGCGCGGTGAACCTGCTCGACCTGTTCGAGGGACGCCGTCAGCTGATCGTCTACCGGGCCTTCTTCGATCCCGGTGTGGAAGGGTTCCCCGACCACGCCTGCAAAGGCTGCTCGCTGGTCGCCGACCAGGTCGCGCACGTCGCGCATCTGAACGCCCGTGACACCAGCCTGGCCTTCGTTTCCCGGGGCGGGCAACCGGATATCGCGCGGATGAAGGCGCGGATGGGCTGGACGATGCCGTGGTACACGATCGCCGGCGACTTCGACGTCGACTTCGGGGTCGGCGAATGGCACGGCACCAACGCCTTCATCCGTGAAGGCGACCAGGTGTTCCGGACGTACTTCGTCAACGATCGCGGCGACGAGGCGATGGGGAGCACCTGGAGCTACCTCGACATCACCGCGCTGGGACGGCAGGAGGAGTGGGAGGATTCGCCGGAGGGCTATCCGCAGACGCCGCCGTACGAGTGGTGGAACTGGCACGACGCCTACGAGGGTGCCGCTCCGGCCGGTGGCTGCTGCTCGGGGTCTTGACCCTGGGTTAGGGTCCGGCCGGTGGAGAGTCTGTTCTTGACCCGTGTGCTGGCCGCGCTGCGCTCGGGAGGCGACGAGGTGCTGTTCGTCCAGGACGGCGTGGAGACCGGCTACGGGCAGGCACTCGACCTGGTGCGCCGGATGTACGCGGGACTGCCGGAGGGCGGGGTGGTCGCCATCGACGCCGGCAACCGGCCGGAAACCGTCCTCCTGCAGATCGCCGCACAGCTACGGGGTTCGACGGTGCTGCTCGTGGCGGCGTCGGCGAGTTCGCCGGATCGCCTCGCCGCGGTAGAGGCGGCCGGTGTCACGACCCTGGTGACCGAGCAGCCGGCGGACTGGCCCGCCGAGGTCGCGCGGGTGATCACGCTCGACGAACTGATGGACCGCGACGGTACCGACCCGGCGGGGCTGCCGGGTTCGGTCACCGTCATCTTTCCGACCGGGGGTACCACCGGAGCGCCGAAACTCATCCGGCACAGCGGGATCTACGACGGGATGGCGCATATGACCGGCAACGCCACCGTGCTGGGGGTGATCCTGCGGCGGGAGAGTGTCGTCCTGCTGCGGGGCTTCGACGCGGGTACGGTGCTCGACGCGATCGTGGAACACCGGATCACCGCGTTGTCCCTCACTCCCGCGCGCCTGGCCGAGGTGCTCGACCATCCGGCCATGACGTCGAGCGATGTCAGCTGTGTGCGGCAGCTTTCACTGGGTGCCGCCCCGCTTCCGCCGAGACGGCTGGCTCAGGCGCTCGAAGTGTTCGGGCCCGTGGTCGGGCAGGGATACGGGCTCACCGAGGCGCCGATGATCGCGAGCATCTCCGCGGCGGAGCTCGCCGGGCGGCCGGAGCGGCTCGAGTCCGTGGGCCGGATCGTGCCGGGCATGGAGGCCAGGATCGACGACGGGGAGGTCCTGGTGCGTGGACTGTCCATGATGGTCGGTTACCACGGGGCGGCGCCGATCGGGGACGGCTGGCTGCGGACCGGTGATCTCGGGCGGTTCGATCACGAGGGGTACCTCTACCTGCTGGACCGGGCGAACGACGTCATCATCACCGGCGAGCACGGCACCAAGGTGTATTCGACCGTGGTCGAGAACGCGCTCGCGCGGCATCCGCTGATCCGCTCCGTGGCCGTGTTCGGTGTGCCTGGCGACGGCGGTGAGGGCGAGCGGGTCCACGCCGTGGTGGTGCCCGCCGTTTCAGGAGCGTTGACCGCCGAAGAGGTCCGGATTCAGGCCAGGGTGTTCTTCGGGCGCGAGCATTTCGTACCGTCCGATGTGGACTTCGCCGACGCGCTGCCGCTGACGGCGATCGGCAAGGTCGACAAGCGGGCGCTCCGGGAGCCGTTCTGGGCCGGGCACCGCCGCCGCATCGCCTGATCGTGGCGAACGGGTCGTGGGCACCCGGTCGGGTGAGAGCGCTGCTGGGCCGGTAGTCCGGTGCTACGGTCCGCCTGATCAGGCATTTCCGATCAGGAAGGACCCGGTGATGACCGCCGCGCACACCGAACACGCCGGCCATACGCACACTCACGGTGAAGGATGCGGCCACGTCGCCGTACCCCACGGCGACCACGTCGACTACGTGCACGACGGTCACCTGCACCGCGCTCACGACGGGCACTTCGACGAGTGTGAAACCGGCGACCACATCCCGCACAAGGGTCACGACCACGCTCACGGCGAGGGCTGTGGCCACGTCGCGGTGCCGCACGGCGACCACGTCGACTACCTGCACGACGGCCACCGCCACGCCGCGCACGGTGACCACTACGACGACCACTGACCTCGCGCCGCGCTGGCCGGCGCCTCGCGTGACTGACGGGACGGCGCGCCGTTCCTTCGCGAGTCGTCCGCGCGCACACGCATTTCGTCCATCCCAACACGTGTGTCGTCCATCCGAGCACGCGAAACCGCCACTCGCGCACCGGCTCTGCCAAGCCCCGACGCGCGTCCTCCACAAGGGACACTTTCCGCGATTGGCGCGCCCGATTTGGTAGCTTTATGTGACTTTTGTGAAGGGGTCGTGATCGTAAGCGGTGAGGGTTGCCGCAGGTCACGCGCTCGGTTGCCCTGGCCGACAGGAGCCGACTGTGCCCCTGAGTGTCCACCAAGGACACTCTTCGCTGACCCAATGTCCGATTGGTGCCCGGATAGGCGATTTTACGGGGAGGTCGTGAGTGGCGTTTCGGGTTGGAACCC
>NZ_CP150484.1:5534938-5584400 GCF_037997115.1 Amycolatopsis coloradensis | reverse complement strand
GGGTTGGAACCCGAAACGCCACTCACGACCAACCCGACCTGCGACCAGGGCTGAAGGTGCCCCTTGTCGCATCAGACGCAGCGAAAGGAGCCTTCACCCCACCTGTCAACCTCGTCCAAGATCAACTTAGCTGCGTGACATTGCGTTGGAACCCTCTTTATCACTCACGACCTTAGGCAGAACAGCGCATACGAGCATCAATCGGGCATCAGGTGGCCCGGAATCGTCCCATGTGGACAGTCGGGGCACGGCACGCCCCGTCATCGGTCCGAGCCCACGCTGCGACACCCGACCCGCGGCCTCAGTGGACGTGTACCGCTTCCCACTCCGGGAACGGATCCGCTCCCGCCGAACCGGCGGCCAGGCAAGACCGGAGCGAGTCCAGCAGAGCGTCCTCCTCCAGCCCCACGCCGATGAACACGAGCTCCTGCCGAGGCACCTCCTCGACACCCTGCGGTTCGAATCGGGCGACCGAACCCGCCTGCGACCACAGCCCGGTCACCCCGGGCCGCGACGCCAGCGAGAAGAACCCCTTCGACCGCAAGACCGTCCCGAACTCCCCGGAATCGAGCCGCCCGACGAAGTCCCACAGCCGCTCCGGATCGAAAGCGACCTCGGCGCGGAAGACCACGCTCGAGATCCCGTACTCCTCCGTCTCCGGAACGTGATCGCCGTTGAGTTCCGCCACCCAGCCCGGTGCCTCCTGCGCCCGCTCGACGTCGTAACGTCCGGTACCGAGAACCCGGCCGAGCGGCACCCGGCCGTGGGTCGAGACGACGACGTCGGCGGCCGGGTTGAGCCGACGCAGCACCGCCGTCAGCCGTTCGAGGGAGGTGGCCGGGACCAGGTCCGCCTTGTTCAGCAGGAGGACGTCCGCGAACTCGATCTGGTCCATCAGCAGGTCGCTGACCGTCCGCTCGTCCCCGTCGTACTGGTCCAGCCCGCGTTCGGTCAGCGCGTCCCCGGCCGTCAGTTCGCGCTCGAAGTTCACCGCGTCGACCACGGTCACCATCGTGTCGAGCCGCGCGGAGTCCAGCAGCGTGGCGCCGTCCTCACGGGCGAAGGAGAACGTCGCCGCCACGGGCATCGGCTCGGAGATGCCGCTCGATTCGATGAGCAGGTAGTCGAACCGGCCTTCCTCGCACAGCCGCGAGACCTCTTCCAGCAGGTCGTCGCGCAGGGTGCAGCAGATACAGCCGTTGGTCATCTCGACGAGCCGTTCCTCAGTGCGGGACAGGCTGTTCCCGTCCCGCACCAGCGCGGCGTCGATGTTGACCTCGCTCATGTCGTTCACGATCACCGCCACCCGCAGCCCGTCGCGGTTGGCGAGCACGTGGTTGAGCACGGTCGTCTTGCCCGCACCGAGGAAACCGGACAGCACCGTGACCGGCGTCGTCACTTCCCACCCTCGTGAAAATGCTTCATCAGCTTGCGGGGCACGAGTTTCGTCTCACCGTTCACCTTGATCGGCACCAGATCCGGCACGGCCGCCTTCCACTGCGAACGCCGGGACCGGGTGTTGCTGCGCGACATCTTCCGCTTCGGGACGGCCATTACTTCGATCCTCCGCGTCGTCCGTAGCGGCGGTGGAACTTCTCGACCTGGCCGGCGCTGTCCATGATCCGCTGGTTTCCGGTCCAGAACGGGTGCGACCACGAGCTGATCTCGACGTTCACCACCGGATAAGTGTTGCCGTCGCTCCACTCGATGGTCTGGTCCGAGGTGGCGGTGGAGCGCGTCAGGAAGGCGTCCCCGGTGGAGAGATCCTTGAACACCACGGGGTGGTAGTCGGGGTGGATTCCCGGTTTCACTGCGTTTCGTCCTTTCGGTTCGACGTGTTCACGTCGTGCTTCTCGGGGTCGGTTTCCGTGTCCTCGCACGGTTCTTCGTGCCACTCGCCGAACGGATCCGGGTAACGGAGCCATTCCTGCTCACCTGCGGCGAGTTCCTCCTCGGTCAGCAACGCCCCGTTCAGGGCGGCTTCGATCTCGTCCGGGGTGGCCTGATCGGTGACGACGACCAGTTCCTGCGCGCGGTCGCCGAACAGCGGGTCCCAGCGCAGGGAGGCGAGGGTGCGGCGCTCGGGGGAGACAGCGGCCCAGTCCGGACCGTCCGGGGCGGCGAGCCACGGTCCGGCGTGCCCGACGCCGAGACCGCCGCCCGCGGACTCGATCCACAGCGCCATGTCGGGCTGGCTCGCCACCCAGAGCCGTCCCCGGGTGCGGACGACGCCGTCGAGCAGGACGTCGATCGCGTCGTGGAGGCGTTCCGGGTGGAACGGGCGCTGCGACGTGAAGGTGAGGAGCCCGATGCCACAGTCGGTGTGCAACGGCGGCTGGCCGCGCAGCAGCGGTCCGTGCATGTCGGTGACCTCGCCGCGCCGGGCGTCGGACGGGACGGCGTCTAGCACGGTCTTCCCGTCCACAGAGGACAGGTCGACGCGCGGGATCGACGGCGCGACGCGGTCGAGCACGGCCGAAGCCTTCGCCGCGGACCACGCGTCGGCCGCCGCGCCGGCGAGGACGAGCAGGTCGGCGAACTCGACCTGGGACAGCGCGACCTGAGCGACGGTGCGTTCGTCCTCGGGGCTGGCCCGCAGGCTCCGTTCGGCCAGCGTGTCGTCGCCGGTGCTGTCGGCCAGCCAGCCCGCGCAGTCGACGACGGTCAGCACGGCCCGCAGGTCGACGTCCTCGATGACCGGCCGTTCGCCGACGAGGACGTTGTGCAGCGCCCAGCTGACCGGCTCGGGCTCCATGGCCTCGTCGAGCCGCACCACGATCCGCCGCACCTGCGGCATCTGGGAGAGCTTGCGCAGCAACGGCAACAGGTCTTCGCGCAAGGTGCAGGAGACGCAGCCGTGCGCCAGTTCGAGAACCGTCAGCTGGTCGCGGTCGCCGAGCCGGATCCGCCGTCGGACCACTCCGGAGTGAATCTGCCGCAGGTCGTGATGCACGACGGCGGTGCCGGGTTCGGCGAGGCGCAGCCGCTCGGCGAGGTCGGCGTTCGGTCCCGGTGCGAGGCCACTGATCAGGACGAGGGGCACGCGGGGGTTGTCGGTCACTGAAGCTCCGGGGCGTCGAGGGCGTTCTGGTTCGGCTGTGTAGAGTAAATGAAAACGACAACCGATATCAACTTGGGAGGGTATATGTCCGCCGTGTGCCAGGTCACCGGCCGCAAACCGGGCTACGGGAAGCAGGTGTCGCATTCGCATCGGCGCACGTCCCGGCGCTGGGAGCCGAACCTGCAGGCCAAGCGGTACTTCGTGCCGAGCGAAGGGCGCTGGGTCCGGCTGCGGGTCTCGGTGAAGGGCATGAAGACCATCGACAAGCGGGGCATCGAAGCCGTCGTGGCCGAGCTCCGCGCGAAAGGGGTGAAGCTCTGATGGCCAAGAGCACCGACATCCGGCCGATCATCAAGCTCCGCTCGACCGCCGGCACCGGTTACACCTACGTCACCAAGAAGAACCGCCGGAACGACCCGGACCGCATGGTGCTGCGCAAGTACGACCCGATCGCGCGCAAGCACGTCGAGTTCAAGGAGGAGCGCTGATGGCCAAGAAGTCGAAGATCGCCAAGAACGAGCAGCGCAAGGTCGTCGCCGCCCGCTACGTCGAACGGCGTCGCGAGCTGAAGGCCACCATCGCCTCGCCCTCCGCGTCGCCGGAGGAGAAGGCGGCCGCCGTGTCGGCCCTGCAGGCGATGCCGCGGGACGCCAGCGCGACCCGGATCCGCAATCGCGACGCCGCGGACGGCCGTCCTCGCGGCTACCTGCGGAAGTTCGGGCTCTCGCGGGTCCGGATGCGGCAGATGGCGCACAACGGCGAACTGCCCGGCGTCACGAAGTCGAGCTGGTGAGCGCGATGGGCAAGCCGAACCGCGACCGTCCGTACAAGCGCAAGACGAACCTTTTGCACGCCAACAAGATCACTGAGGTCGACTGGAAGGACGTCGATCTGCTGCGGAAGTTCATCTCCGACCGCGGCAAGATCCGCGCCCGCCGGGTCACCGGGCTGACGCCCCAGCAGCAGAAACAGGTCGCCACGGCGATCAAGAACGCCCGCGAGATGGCGTTGCTGCCCTACCCCAACGCGGGGCGCTGACACCGCCGGTCCGGGCGGTGCGAGACGCCGCCCGGGCCGCGGTTCCTGTGGAAGAATCGGCCCCATGACGGAGAACCCCGGACAGGCCGAGGAATTCGATCCCGAACTGCTGGAGCTGTGGGCCAAGGTGTTCGGCTTCGCCCGTGCGGGCGCGACGGCCGAAATCGTCGCGTACGTCGACGCCGGTATCCCGGCGAACCTGACCAACGACCGGGGCGACACGCTGGTCATGCTCGCCGCCTACCACGGTCACGCCGAGACCGTCGCGGCACTGATCGAACGCGGCGCCGATCCGAACCGCGAGAACGACCGTGGGCAGAGCCCGCTGGCAGGCGCGGTGTTCAAGAACGAGCCCGAGGTCGTGAAGGCGCTCCTGAAGGGCGGCGCGGACGCGATGGCGGGGGAGCCGTCGGCGATCGACGCGGCCAGGATGTTCGGCAACACTGAGCTGCTGGCCCTGCTGGAGAGCTGAGGCGGTTCTCACTCGGATCGCGGTCCGGGGCTCTGAATCCTTACACTGCCCCGCATGGATGACCCGCATTACCTCTCCGGCCTCGACCTGGCCGGCCGTCGTGTCGTGATGATCGGTGGCGGGACGGTCGCCCAGCGCCGCCTGCCGCGGCTGATCAGCGCCGGCGCGCGGGTCGAACTGGTCTCGCCGCACACCACGCCGTCGGTGAGTGCCATGGCCGACGCAGGCGAGATCGCCTGGCACGAGCGCCGCTACGCCGAGGGCGACCTCACCGACGCCTGGTACGCGCTGGCGTGCACGAACGACCCCGAGGTCAACGCCGCCGTCTGCGCCGAGGCCGAACGCGCGCGGGTGTTCTGTGTCCGCGCCGACGACGGCGATCGCGGCAGCGCGGTCACCCCGGCCTCCGGCAGGCATGGCGGGCTCCTGGTCGGCGTGCTCTCCGGCGGTGAGCCGCTGCGGTCGGCCACCGTCCGGGACAGTGTCCTCGACGGCCTTCGAGCAGGCACCGTCGCCGACGGCCGGGTGCCGGACGCCCACGACGACCTTCCCGGCGTCGCTCTCGTGGGCGGTGGCCCCGGAGACCCGGAACTGATCACCGTCCGCGGCCGCCGTCTCCTCGCCAGGGCCGACGTCGTCGTCGCCGACCGGCTGGCCCCGCGCGAACTGCTCGACGAACTCGCGCCCCATGTCGAGATCGTCGACGCCGCGAAGATCCCGTACGGCCGCGCCGCCAGCCAGGACGTGATCAACTCCACCCTGATCGACCGGGCCAAGGCCGGGAAGTTCGTCGTGCGGCTCAAGGGCGGCGACCCGTACCTGTTCGGCCGTGGCTTCGAAGAAGTCCTCGCCTGCGCCGAAGCGGGCATCCCGGTGACGATGGTCCCCGGCATCACGAGCGCGTTCTCCGTCCCCGCCGCGGCGGACGTCCCGGTGACCCACCGGGGTGTGGCGCACGAGGTCGTCGTGGTGTCCGGTCACGTCGCGCCGGACGACGAGAAGTCACTGGTGGACTGGGATCAGCTGGCGAAGATGCGCGGCACGATCGTGCTGATGATGGGCGTCGAGCGCTTGCCGCTGTTCGCCAAGGCGCTCCAGGCGGGGCGGCCGGGTGACACGCCGGTGGCGATCATCGAGGACGGCACCATGCGTACGCAGCGGGTGCTCCGCTCCACTTTGGACAAGGTGGTCGAGGACGCGGCGACGGCCGGGGTGCGGCCGCCCGCGGTGATCGTCTTCGGCCCGGTGGCGGGGCTGGCTCAGCCTTCGTAGCCGGGGTCCGAGACGAAGAACCAGTCGGTGCCGTCGTCGCCGGCGGTGTCGAGGTGCTCCGCGCGGACCAGTCCGGCCCGCAAAGCCACCCGCTGCGACGCGACGTTCTCCGGCCGGACGCGGGCGATCACGAGGTCGTCCGGCCGGTGGGCGCGGGCCCAGCCCACCGCCGCTGCGGCGGCCTCACTGGCGTAGCCGGAACCCCAGGACGAGGGGAAGAAGCGGTAGAAGAGGTTCAGCACCGGGCGGCGCCGGAAGCCGACGATCTTCAGCCCGCAGAACCCCAGCGGCTCCGCCGAGTCGTGGCGACGGATCGTCCAGTATCCGAAGCCGTACCTGTTCCACTGGTGCGACCAGCGGAGCAGCAGAAGCTCCGCCTCCTTGCGCGTGCCCAGCAGATCCGAAGGGTTGTGCGTGCAGGCCTCCGGATCGGTGTGAAGGGCGAAGATCGCGTCGAGGTCTCCGGGATCCGGGCGGCGTAAGAGCAGCCGCCCGGTCCGCAGTTCTTCCGCGCCCGCGCCCCGGGTCGGGGCAGGCTCAACGGTCATGACAGCGCGCGGAGAAGTCGGCGATGGTGTCGGTCAGGCGGGTGGGGTCGAAGCGGAGTTCGACCGGGCTGCGGGCCTGGACGAACTCGGCCCCCGGCATGTCCGCGGCCAGCGTGTCCGCGTCGCCGAAGGGGTGGATCGGATCGCGCTCGTGCCCGATGACCAGCGCCGGGGTCTCGATCTTCCGCCGGATTGACTTGGGCGGCGCGATCCGGCCGAAGAGCACGCCGTGCAGAAGCGCGGCCATCGGCGCGGGCTCCTGGGACAGCGTGTCGGTGACGACGTCGACCCACTGGTTGCCGTGCGGTACGAGTTTCGCCGCCAGCGCCACACCCTGCACGGTCACCGGCAGGAACCGGGCGGCCATGAGCAGGGGTGCGAACGTGATCAGCCCGGCGACGATCGCGTTGTCCAGCACGGGCATCTCGACGACCAGGCCGAGCGCGCGTTCCGGCGCGGCGACGCCCACCTCGAGCGCGACGTTGGCGCCCAGCGACGTCCCGCCGATGACGGCGGCGTCGATCTCCAGGTGGTCGAGTAGCGCGACGGTCTGCTCGGCGAACGCGGGCATCGAGTACAGCCAGGAGTCGGTGGGCCGGTCCGAATCGCCGTGCCCGAGCAGGTCGAGGGTCACCGCCCGGAAACCGGCCCGGGCGAGCCTGCGGGCGAGCGGGGCGTGCATCCGCCTCGTCAGCATGATGCCGTGGGTGAGGACGACCACCCGGTCGCCGGAGCCGAACTCGGTGTAGGCGAGCCGGTGACCCTCATGGGTGAAGGATCCCGACAGTTCGATCGGCCGGGAGGATCGTTCCCGTCGCCGTCCGGGTGCCGGCGCGGGCAGGTCGGCGACCGCGGTGGCGCTGCTGGCCGGGCTCATATCCCACCGTCCTTCGTCGATCGTGGTACTCACCGGTAGTACTCGCTGGTACCAGGAAAGCATCTCAGGCGCGGCCGGGCACAGTGGCCGTTGGCAGCCTGTCAATCACATGAGTCAAGATGACCCCATGACCGCTACAGCTGACAGTCTTCCCGATCTCGTTTCGCTCAAGGTGGAGATCGACGGGCACGTCGCCGAAGTGACGCTGCTCGGTCCGTCCAAGGGCAACGCGATGGGCCCCGATTTCTGGCGTGAGCTGCCGATCGTCTTCCGCGCGCTCGACGCGGACCCCCAGGTCAGGGCGGTCGTGCTGACCGGGAGCGGCAAGCACTTCTCCTACGGGCTCGACCTGCCCGCGATGATGCCCAGCTGGGGCGAAATGCTCGGCGGCGACGCGCTCGCGGGCCCGCGGACCAGGTTCCTCGACGAGGTCCGGGCCCTCCAGGCGAGCGTGTCCTCGGTCGCGGAATGCCGTAAACCGGTCATCGCGGCCATTTCCGGCTGGTGCATCGGCGGTGGCGTCGACGTGATCGCGGCCGCGGACATCCGCCTGGCGAGCGCCGACGCGAAGTTCAGCGTGCGCGAGGTCAAGGTCGCGATCGTGGCCGACCTCGGCAGCCTCCAGCGGCTCGCGCCGATCATCGGCGAGGGACACCTGCGCGAACTGGCCCTGACCGGCAAGGACATCGACGCCGCCCGCGCGGAGAAGATCGGCCTGGTCAACGACGTCTACGCGGACCAGGACACCCTGCTGGCCGAGGCCCGCAAGCTGGCGGCGGAGATCGCGACGAACCCGCCGCTGGTCGTGCAGGGCACCAAGAACGTCCTCTCGGCCAACACCGAACGTCAGGTCGCGGACGGCCTGCGCTACGTCTCGGCCTGGAACGCGGCCTTCCTGCCCAGCAAGGACCTGGGCGAGGCCGTGCAGGCCTTCCTCGAGCGCCGCGCGCCCGAGTTCAAGGGGGAGTAGAAAGAACCGGCGGCCCAACCAGCGGACCAGGAGGACGATCGTGAGCGCTTCGGAGGCATACCGCACGTTCCGCGACGCACGGGACTATCTGCAGGCCCATCGCGAGGACTACGAAACCGCTTATCGGGACTTCACCTGGCCCCGGCCCGCCGAGTTCAACTGGGCGCTGGACTGGTTCGACGTCGTCGCGGCCGACCCGGCCAACCAGGACCGGTACGCGCTGTGGATCGTCGAAGAGGACGGCATCGAGAACCGCTGGACCTATCCGGAGATGGCGCGGCGGTCCAACCAGGTCGCGAACTGGCTGCGCTCACTCGGCGTGGCCAGGGGCGACCGGCTGATCCTGATGCTCGGCAACCAGGGCGAGCTGTGGCAGACGATCCTCGCCGCGATCAAACTGGGCGCCGTCATCATCCCGGCCTCGACCCTGCTCGGCCCGGCGGACCTCACCGACCGGGTCGAGCGGGGCGCGGCGAAACACGTGGTGATCCGGTCCGTCGACGCGCACAAGTTCGAGAACGTCGAGGGCGGCTACACCCGCATCGCCGTCGGTGAACCGGTCGAGGGCTGGCGATCCTTCGTGGACGCCTACGAGGAAGCGGGCACCTTCACGCCCGACGGCCCGACGGCGGCGGAAGACCCGCTCCTGCTGTACTTCACGTCAGGGACCACCGCGAAGCCGAAACTGGTGCAGCACACGCAGGTCTCGTACCCGGTCGGTCATCTGTCCACAATGTACTGGATCGGTCTCGAACCGGGCGATGTCCACCTCAACATCTCGTCGCCCGGTTGGGCGAAACACGCGTGGAGCAACGTTTTCGCTCCGTGGAACGCCGAGGCGACGGTGTTCCTCTACAACTACGCGCGGTTCGACGCGGTCTCCTTGATGGCGCAGATGGATCGGTGCGGCATCACCAGTTTCTGCGCTCCGCCGACGGTGTGGCGGATGCTCATCCAAGCGGATCTGACCGTGCTGAAGACGCCGCCGCGCAAGGTGGTCGGCGCGGGTGAGCCGCTCAACCCCGAAGTGATCGACCAGGTCGAAAAGGCTTGGGGGGTCACGATTCGCGACGGTTTCGGGCAGACGGAGAGCAGTGTCCAGATCGCCAACACGCCCGGGCAGGACGTCGTGCCGGGGTCGATGGGCCGCCCGCTGCCGGGCTTCACCGTGGCGCTCGTGGACCCCGTCACCGGCGAACGGGCGCAGGAGGGTGAGATCTGCCTCGACCTCGAGAAGCCGCCGGTCGGGCTGATGGCCGGATACGCGGACGACGAGGAACGTTCCGCCGCGGCCTTCGCGAACGGCTTCTACCACACCGGTGACGTCGGTTCGATCGACGAACGCGGCTACATCACCTACGTGGGCCGGACGGACGACGTCTTCAAGGCGTCGGACTACCGGATCTCGCCGTTCGAACTGGAAAGTGTCCTGCTGGAACACGAAGCGGTCGCCGAAGCCGCCGTCGTCCCCGCGCCCGATCCGATCCGTCTCGCGGTGCCGAAGGCGTACGTCGTCCTGACGAACGGGCACGAACCGACCGCCGACACCGCGGTGTCCATCCTGGCCTTCTGCCGGGAACATCTGGCGCCGTACAAGCGAATCCGGCGGCTGGAGTTCACCGAACTGCCGAAGACGATCTCCGGCAAGATCCGGCGCGTCGAGCTGCGCGGGCGGGAGAACGAGGCCGACGGACGGCCGGCGGGGGAGTTCCGCGAGGAGGACTTCCCGCAGCTGAAGGGCTGACGGCCCGCTGCTTGATGTCCGTGAAGGCCTCCTTGCCTACTCTGAAGGTAGGGAAGGAGGCCTTCACGGACCTCCGATGTGGTCCCTGGCGACGCTAGGGCCGCCTCACCTCGCATCGGTCACTCGGCAGGCACGACAGGCCGTGTGGGTCGAACGACCCACAGCGCGGTAACCGGAACCGCGTTAGCATCCTCGGCAGTGAATCGTTGACAACCCGTGGGGGTCACGGGTCTCACCTTCCCTGCTTGAAAGGTGTTCCTGTCATGCGCATTCGTTTCCTCCTGCCGATGCTCGCCCTGGTGGCCGGGCTCGGTACCGCGGTGGCCACTCCGGCCGCCGCCGATCCGGGCCCGGTGACGGCGGGCGAAGTGTCCGTCGCCGACGCCTGTTACTCCTGGGGGCGCACGCTGTCCCAGGGCGCGTCCGGTGAGGACGTCCGGCAACTGCAGATCCGGGTCGCCGGTTACCCCGGTTACGGGGGCGTGCTCGCCATCGACGGCCAGTTCGGCGCGGGCACCAAGGCCGCGGTCACTCGCTTCCAGCAGGCGTACGGGCTGGCCGCGGACGGCATCGCCGGGTCGGCCACGTTCACGAAGCTCTACGCGTTGCAGGACGACGACTGCACGCCGGTCAACTTCACCTACGCCGAACTGAACCGGTGCAACTCCGACTGGTCGGGCGGCAACGTCTCAGCGGCGACGGCGAAGGCCAACGCGCTGGTCTCGATGTGGAAGCTGCAGGCGATGCGGCACGCCATGGGCGACCGGCCGATCGACGTCAACGGCGGCTTCCGCAGCGTCGCCTGCAACAACGCGGTCGGTGGCGCGACCAATAGCCGTCATCTCTACGGTGACGCCGTCGATCTCGGTGCCGGCTCACAGGGCTTCTGCGGACTGGCGAAGCAGGCCCGAAACCACGGGTTCGCGGAGATCCTCGGGCCGGGCTACCCCGGCCACAACGATCACACGCACGTGGCACACCGGTCGACGCGGTTCTGGTCGGCCTCGTCCTGCGGGATCTGACCTCGTCACTCCCAGCGCCACAGTGACGGCGGCCGTCCTCCCTTGGGGAGGGCGGCCGCGTGTTCGGTGGTACGCCGCAAACCGGGGACCCGCTCCATCGTCCGGCCGAGGTTGGCCGGATAGGGGCGGTCCCCGGTCAGCGCTTCGGTGGCGTCCAGCGCCTGTGCCGTGGTGAAGATCGGCCCCAGCAGCCCGGCGGTGAAGGCGACATCCCGCCACAGCCGTTCGGCCAGCATCGGGCGGCAGTCCGCTACGATCCGGTCGTGGTCGAACGCCAGCGGCGGGACCTCGTCCAGCGGAACCCACACCACGTTCCCCGGATCGTCGAGGGCGGGATTCACCGTGGCCCACAAGGCGATGGAGAGGGTGGGACCGCGGGGATCACGGTTCGGCTCGTCGAAGGTGGCGAGCTGTCCCGTCGCCGAAAGCGCGTCGGACGGCAGGCCGAGTTTGCCGACCACCGCCCGGTGCGCCGCCTCCCTCAGCCGTTCCCCGAGCCCGAGCAGTACGCCGGGCAGCGCGAGTTCGCCCTCGAAAGGCTCGGCCGCCCGCGGCGCGATTCCCAGCAGCACGTTCCGGGTGCCGGGGGCGAACCGCACCACGAGCACGTCAACGGACACCGGCGTCGAATCGATCACGCGTTGATTGTCGACCTTGCCTCCGCGACCCGGTAACCGGCCCTGTCCGGGCCGTACCCCATGACGGCCACCGGCAGCCGCGCGCCGAACCACGCCAGCGGATCCGGCAGGTCGACGGCGGCCGAGCCGTCACGGGGCACGACCTTCAGCCCGGTCGCGTCGAGGTGGGTCACCGCGAGCGCGTCCACGCCGTCGCAGGCCGCGATCGCGTAATCCAGCAGGGCCGCGTCGAGATGGCCCGCCCGCCACGCGCCCTGGAACTCGCCGGTTTCGTTGTGCGCCTCGGGAAAGCGGGCGAGTACGGCGGCGGATTCGGTCGGCAGCGGCCCCGCGCCGTGCCGGGTGAGGTACGTCCGCGTCACCCCCATGACGGTGTGCGGACGTCCGCCCAACAGGGCGCGGGCGTTGTGCGGCGTGGTCGTCGACCAGGTCGTGTGCGGATGGAACCCGTGGTACTGGTCGAGGAGAGCCCCCTGCGCTCCCTCGAACACCAGCCGCCCGGAATCCGCCAGCCGCCCCGTTTCGTCCCCGTCGGTGATCCGCACCGCGCCCGCGAAATCGCGGTACAGCGCCACCAGTTCGTCGACGCTGTGCGGCGGCGTGGCGAGCGGCGCGTAGAACCGCGCGAGCGCGTCCAGTTTGCGCCGCAACACCGACGGCCGGGCGCAGTCGGCGACCGTGGGCGCTTCCCCCGGCGTCCCGATCACCTCCTGGCTCTCCACGACGTCCCCCGGCGCGGCCCCGGGCAACAGCGAGTACCAGACGGTCTCGCCGATGCCCTTGCCGCACGAGCCGTGCCGGTTCACGCCCCGGGCCTCCTCCCTGGCCCGGTTGGCGTGGATGTGGAACGGCGTGGTGAGCAGAGCCCGGCCGTCGATGCTCAGCAGCGAGAGCGGATTCCGGACACCCGCCGCTTCCAGCCGCCGCGCTTCCGCGGCCAGCGCGAACGGCTCGACGAGCACGAACCGCGACAGATGGGTGGGCACGCCGGCGAACGTGCCCGCCCCGAACTGGCTGAAGGTGTGGTGCCGCCCGTCCACGACGACGTTGTGCGCGGCCTGCGCGCCCCCGTTGAAGCGGACCACGGCGGTGGTGGGCAGGCCGGCGCAGAGCGCGTCGACAACCGCGCCCTTGCCTTCGTCGCCGAAGCCGAGCCCGACCACCACCACGTGACCGTCCAGGAGACTCATCGCAGCACCACGTCGCTCGGCCCCTCGGCCTCGGGCACCGCCGACGTGACGACCGTCTTGGTGCCCAGCTTCGCCAGCGCCTTGCCGACCGCCTTGCTTTCGGCGGCCGAGCCGACGTCCGCGAGATCGGCGAGCGCACGGTCGACGTCGACGACCCGCTCTTCCAGCCCGATGGTGGCCGCGATCAGTTCGCACACCGCGCCGGGATCGTCGAGCTTCAGGAAGTTCTGGCCGAGCAGGCCGCTCCAGTGTTCGCCGATCTCCGGGTCGTTGTAGTACGACGACTGGTTCGGCAGCACGAAGAAGACGTGCCACTTGCGGGCCAGCTCCCGGTACACCGAGGCCGGGTCGATGTCCTCCCGCACCTCGTCCCCGATCACCCGGCGGATGTGGCGCGCCTCCAGCGCGGGCTTGTTCAGCTCGTCGCCGATGATGAACAGATAGCCCTTGCGGCCGCGGTTCTGCCACGCGTCGGTCACGACGTGCCGGGCCATGAAGTAGGCGGCCAGTTCGTAGGACTCGCTCTTCTGCCCGCCGCCACCGCCTTCGAGGAAGATCGTGCGCAGCTGCTCGTCCATCCGGTTGTCCGATTCGAACTGCCCGACCTGCAGCGGAACCCGGTCGCTGTCGGCGTCGCCGATCGCGCCGAACATCACCTGCGGGTCGGCCAGGTAGCCCCGGCGCTTCAGCAGGCCGTGCAGTTTGCCGAGCTTGCCCTGCATGACCCGCGGCACCCGGCGCATCGAACCGGTGACGTCGAACAGCACCGCGATCGGCGTCGAATCGGTGTGGTCGGCCGAATCACGGCATTCCCGGACGGCGTTCAGCGGGTCGAGCGCGGGCGCGACCTTCCAGTCTTTCGCGGGCTTGGAGCGCAGATCGGCGGTGTAGCCGAAGTCGTCCTCGCCCTTGGCCCGCCGGAAAGTCTTCGCGGCGGCGTAGGCGTTGTCGTCCCAGTGTCCGTGTCCCATGGTCAGGCTCCTGTCTCGGGGATGGTGAAGGGTCGGAAGGTGCGGGGGCCGTACAGGTCGTCGAGCAGCGCGTCGTACTCGTCGAGCAGATCGGCGGCGTCGGGTCGTTGTGCCGGGGATTCCTGTGTGCACCAGGTCGCGAACTCGCGTTGGCGGGTTTCGTCCGGTGCCAGGAGTTCCAGCATCATGCGGTGGAGCATGTGGACGTCGGTCGCCGTGGTCACCGGTTGTCCTTTGTGGACTTCCGGTGGGTAGTCGATGGAGTTGTCCGCCGCGAGCGGGAGCACACCGTCCTCGACGGCGAACGACCAGCCGACGACGACGATGCCGTGCCGTCCCGGATGGACGAGCACGTTGTCCGCGGTGAGATGGCCGTGGACGACACCCGCCCGATGCGCGCCGGCCACGGCACGCAGGAGGCGGCGGTGCATCCACGCGTAGTCGCGGCCGTCGAGCCCGCCGGGGAAGGCTTTTCCGATATCGGCGAGGGTGGCGAAACCGTCGACGAGCGGATCGAGGACGCTGAACGCGCGGTCACCTCTGGCCACCGGACCGGAAGTGTCCAGCAGCCGCGGGTAGTAGGGGCGCAGCCACCGGTGCCGTTCGGTGAAGCCGTCTAGCGCCCGCAACGCGTCCCATTCGGCGTGGATCAGCGGATTGAGCGCCGGGTCGCGGACGAGTTTCACCAGGTGTGGCCCGGTGGTCCGGTACGTCGTGGCGACACTGCCCACCGCGTGCGGTGCGGTGAGGGTGTACGTCGAGGTCGCCGTCGTGACCGTCTGGCGCCTGGCGCGTTTCCAATCGTCGTGAAGGCGGTTGAGGGTGGCGGCGGCCCGGTGGGCGCGCGCGTCGCCGGGGTTGCGGTCGGGGTGGAGCACGGCCGCCAGTTCGCGGTAGCGATGGCGGGCGAACAGAGCGGCAGCGTCGACCGCGTTCTCGACCGCCTTCACGGCGTCTTCCCTGGTGAGCATAGTTTGAGTCTAGACGACTCTTACCTGGATTGGCAAGCATGGTTCGGGTCTCGCGAGTGGCGATTCGGGTTCTGACCCGGATCGCCACTCACGAGGCGTTCGGTGGGCTCGGTACCGGCGCCCGTGCCCNCCTTCACGCGCGGCCGCTGTGCCTGCTGTGCCTGCTGTGGTCGCTGGTGCACCTGGGACGAGAGCGGCGCCCCTGAAGGTAGTGAAGGCCTCCTTCACTACCTTCAGGGTAGGCAAGGAGGCCTTCACGGACACATGATCAGCCCCAGCCGAATCCAGTAGGTACCCAAGACGCTGACCCGAATCGCCACTCACGAGACTCGAACGGCTCGGCACCGGCCATGTACTGGGCAAGGTGTGAAGGTCGAGTTTCCTCGGCTGAGCCGAGGGAAGGGTCCATCACGTGCGGCCGCCGTGACTCCTGCCGCAGGAGGACGTACGTGGCGAGTTGGGGGTTGAACCACAGCCGGGAAGTCCCAGCGGGTACGTCCTTGTCGCTCGCGAGCCTTGAGGCTCAGGAGCGGGTGGCTTCGATCTGCCGCTCATCCTCGGTCGAACAGCTGGTCACCGGATCGTTCGGCCCGCTCCCGCACGTCCAGGCGCCGAACACCACCGGCCCGGGTCCCTGCGGCGACGCTGCTTCAGCGGGCGTCAGCTTGGCGAAGTAGTCCGTGAGCACCTGCGTTGCTTCGGCACAGTCGGTCTTCCCGCGGACGACGACCTTGTTCTTCGCGCCCTGGAACCCGGTGACCTCGCCACACGGCGTACCGGCCAGGACCTGGTCGGCCGTGGGGGTGGGAGCGGGGGAGGGCGGCGGCGCGGCCGCGGGAGCGGGATCGGCACCGCAACCGCTCAGCAGGACGACGGCGAACGCGGCGGGAAGCACGGCGAGGCTCTTCATGGGCCCTTCTTCTCGAGGATGGTTCATTCGACGGGGACGACGGCGGCGAACACGTTTTGTTCGCCCTTGCTGCAACTGGTACCGCCTTGCGCGGCGGGAGCGCCGGAGACGCACAGCCAGCCGTCCACGGTCTCGCTGACCGGTTCGTCCGAGCCCGCGGACTGCCGTCCGGCGATCCTCTGGTGGAACGAACCGACGATCCCGGTCGCGTCCGCGCACGAGACGCCGGGGCCGTTGAGTACCTGCAAGGTCAGCCCGCTCGCCGCGGTCACCGTTCCGCAGGAACCCTGTACCGGTTCAGCGGGTTCAGGTTCGGGGGCGGAAGTCGGGGCGACGGACGGACTCGGCGCGGTTTGCGACGGGATCGGCGGCACCGATACTGGGGAAACGCTCGAAGGGAGTGAGGGCGGCGAGACCGACATCGAGGTGACAGGCGGTGGCGGATCTTCGCCCGAACAGGCGGCGAGCGTTCCGGTGACGGCGCAGGCCGCGAACAGGCGCCGCCACGTTCCCGTGGTGGTCGAGACGGGCAAGGCGATCCTTTCGTCGGCCGGTCGTGGCCGGCTCATTCTGACCCGGCCGGGCCCGATGCCGTGGCATTGAGCCATGTTCGATTCGCGGGAGGCTATCGCGACCCCGCCGCCGCGGTACGCGAGGACCGCCCATCGACTGTCCATTGTGGACTATTAATATGCCGTTCACAGCGCGACAACATCCTGCTGTCGTCGCGAACCGATCGGACGAATCCATGCCGGATCCGTTAACGCGCGGACCCGATCTGCCGAAAACAAAGGTAGCGCTCCGGCGTGTCCCAGTCCCCGTCACGAAACCGTGAGAGTGATGAAGACCGACGAACAGACCGACCCCGCGTCACCCCAGGCCGCCGCACCGGCGAGTGCGGAGCTGCCACCGACGGCGCCGTGCACCGTCGTCTGGTGTAGTGGCCGCCCGTACGTCCTCGAGACCTCCGCCGGCCACAACCGCTGGATGGGCACCGACCACCGAGGCAGGCCCGTGGCGCTGACCAGCGCGGACCTGCAACGCCGCGGCTGGACCCACACCCGGGCCAGCTGACGGGGGAGGACCTGCCGCCGCTGGCTAGGCTGAGCGGGTGAGTACGCCCCCCGAACCGAGCGTGACCAGCGAAGAGCCTTCCCTGCTGCGGCAGGCCCTGAACGTTCCCAACATGCTTTCGATCCTCCGGCTCGCCGGAGTGCCGGTCTTCCTGTGGCTGCTCCTCGGCCCGAAGGAGGACGGCTGGGCACTCGCGCTGCTCGTGTTCAGCGCGCTCACCGACTGGCTCGACGGCAAACTCGCCCGCTGGCTCAACCAGATGTCGCGGCTCGGCCAGCTGCTCGACCCCGCCGCCGACCGGCTCTACATCCTCGCGACCCTCATCGCCTTCCTGATCCGCGACATCATCCCGTGGTGGCTGGTGGTCCCGCTGGTCGTCCGCGAGGCCGTACTGGGCGTCTGTGTGTTGCTGCTCCGGCACCGCGGCTTCGCCCCGCCGGAGGTCACCTACATCGGCAAGGGCGCCACTTTCGTGCTGATGTACGCCTTCCCGTTCCTGCTGCTCACCCAGGGCGGTTCCGACATCGCCGCGATCGCCAGGCCGATCGGCTACGCCTTCACGGCGTGGGGTGCGGTCCTGTACGTCTATTCGGGCGTGCTGTACGTCGTCCAGACCGCACGGGCGCTACGACCGGCCGGACCCGTCGAGTTGCGGGAGGCGCCGGGCGCGTGACCCGGTGGGATGCGAAACTGCGCGCGTCGGTTTCGAGCGAGGGCATCAGAAAGGGGAGCGGCGTTGTCCACTCCAGAAGAACTGCGGTACACCGAGGAACACGAGTGGGTCTCCGTGCGCGATGGAGGGCTCGTGCGTGTGGGCATCACGGAGTACGCCCAGGACCAGCTCGGTGACGTGGTGTTCGTCGAACTGCCCGAGGTCGGCAAGCAGGTCGGTTCGGGCGACGCGTTCGGCGAGGTCGAGTCGACCAAGAGCGTTTCGGAGCTGTTCGCCCCGCTCGACGGCGAGGTGGTCGCGGTCAACGACGCGGTGACCGAGTCGCCCGAGCTGATCAACAGCGACCCCTACGGCGAGGGCTGGCTGATCGAGCTCCGGCTCGACGACGCGAGCTCGGTGGAATCCCTGCTGGAGGCCGAGGCGTACCAGGCTCTGATCAAGGAATAGCCGCAGGCCGCGGCCCTTCGGGAAGAGTAGGGGGAGCCGCGGGCCGGAGATTCGATCAGGCACGGTACGTTTGACCTCCACACGTTCTTGAGTAGTGGCAACACACATGCGTTAGGAGAGCTCAGGTGAGCACGAACGACGGGCCCGGCGTTCCCCCGGAGCAGTCTCCGGAGCGGACTTCTGTCTTCCGGGCCGACTTCCTGGCCGACGTCGAAGGCACTGAGGCTCCTCCGGCTGCCGAGGCCCCCGTCCAGGGTGTGGACGCGCTGCCCGCGGGTTCCGCGCTGCTGGTCGTCAAGCGGGGCCCGAACGCGGGTTCGCGCTTCCTGCTGGACCGCGACACCACCAGCGCGGGACGGCACCCGGACAGCGACATCTTCCTCGACGACGTCACGGTCTCCCGGCGGCACGCCGAGTTCCGCCGTGAGGGTGGCGAGTTCGTCGTCATCGACGTCGGCAGCCTCAACGGCACCTACGTCAACCGCGAGCCGGTCGACCAGGCCGTCCTCGCCGGTGGCGACGAGGTGCAGATCGGCAAGTTCCGTCTGGTCTTCCTGACCGGCCCGGGTCACGGGGGCCAGGGGGCACGGTGACGGCGGCCGGGCGGCCTGATCGGGACGCGTCGCAGCGCGATGGGTTGAGCATCGGAGCCGTGCTGGCACAGCTGCGCGGCGACTTTCCCGATGTCACCATCTCCAAGATCCGGTTCCTCGAGGCGGAGGGTCTGGTCCAGCCGGGCCGGACCCCGTCGGGGTACCGGCAGTTCGCTCCGGCGGACGTGGAGCGGTTGCGGTTCGTCCTGTCCGCCCAGCGGGATCACTACCTCCCGCTGAAGGTCATCAAGGAACAGCTGGACGCGGCGGATCAGGGCGCCGCGCCCTCGGCGGCGATGCCGCGGCTGCCGCGGAAACTCGTGTCACTCGACGCCCCCGGGGAGAACGGCGGACTGCCGTCCCCGGGGGACTTCGAGACCGACCGCGAGATCAGGCTGACCGAGGAAGATCTGCTCCGCCAGGCCGGCATCGACGCCGCCACCCTGGCTGAGCTGCGGCAATACGGTCTCGTCCGCCCCGGCGCGGCGGGGTTCTTCGACCCGGACGCGGTGCTCGTGGCGAAGACCGTGAAGGCGATGACCGAATTCGGTATAGAGCCGAGACATCTGCGTGCCTTCCGGGCCGCGGCCGACCGCGAGGTCGGCCTGCTGGAGCAGATCGTGACCCCGGTGTATCGGCATCGTGACGAGGACGCCCAGGCGAGGGGTGACGAGGTCGTCCGGGAGCTGGCCGCCTTGACCGTGGCGTTGCACACGCTCTTGGTGAAGGCCGGAATACGGGCTGTCACGGGCGGTTGAACGGCTTCGGGGGCCGGGAGCGGTAGTGCGGCCACTTGTCAATGCCTGAATGTTCGGCACCCTATGCCGTACCGTGAGAGTTGGGTTTGCCACGGGCGAACCGAGAATGTCGGAGACAGCGAGCACAGCGCTCGGAAGACGGGTAGCGTCGGGACTGCCGTCGCTTGGTCGTCGAGACAAGCGTTGCAGCCCGTGCGCACGAGAGGGAGGCGAAGCCCGATGAGCGAGATGCGCGTCGTCGGCGTGCGGGTGGAGCTACCCGCGAATCAGCCGATCTTGTTGCTGCGGGAAACCGAAGGCGAGCGTTACCTGCCGATCTGGATCGGCTCGGTCGAGGCCACCGCCATCGCCTTGGAGCAGCAGGGAGTCCGCCCGGCCCGTCCGCTCACCCATGACCTGCTGAAGGAGGTCATCGGAGCGTTGGGCCGTGAGCTGGAACAGGTCGTCATCACCGATCTGAAGGAAGGCACGTTCTTCGCGGAACTGGTCTTCGACGGGGACATCCGGGTTTCGGCGCGACCGAGCGATTCGGTGGCGCTGGCGCTGCGGGTGGGAGTGCCCATCCACGCCGTGGACGCGGTGCTGGAGGAAGCGGGCCTCATCATCCCCGACGAGCAGGAGGACGAGGTCGAGAAGTTCCGCGAGTTCCTCGACTCGGTCTCGCCGGAGGACTTCCGCGGCGCCGACACCTGATCGCATCCTGGGATTTCGCACGAAGGGGCGGCGCCCGCACCACATCCGAGGGTGAAGTCGGGGGTGAAGGGGTAGACGCCCAGCAGCCGGTACTTCNGAACTTTCTCGGCGCCGCCCCTTCGTCGTGCGTGCGTTTAGTCCTCTGAATGCGTGCGCGACGGCCGGCCGCGCCTCAAGTACGTGAAGGCCGAGTTTCCTCGGCTGAGTCGAGAAAACTCGGCCTTCACGCGCGGTTGCTGTGACTGTTGGTGCGCCTGGGGCCGACGTCCGGTCACGGACTTTCCCGATCGGGGCGAGCCGACCTCAGGCGGACCGAAAGATGCCCTTCGCCTCGCACTCGCGACTCGCGCGACCCGGTCAGGCAGCGGTCGCCTTGACGAACAGGTCCGCCAGTTCCCGCCCGTACCGCTCCAGGTCCAGTTTCGGATCCGCCGCGAACTTCGCCGCGACACCGTCGATGGCCTGCGCGATCGACAGCGCCATCACGTCCGGCGCGAACTCGCCGAAAGCGCCTTCCTGCTGCCCCTGCCGGAGCTGACGTTCGAGCCTGCCGGTCCGGAACTCCTCGACCAGCGGTGCCGACATGAACCAGCCCTCGGCGTCCGAGCCGCTCGAGCCCATCTCGACCATGACCCGCACCAGTTCCGGGTACGAGCCCAGGAACGCGATCTCCGACTCGATGTAGCCGCGCAGCAGCCCGGCCCGGTCGGTCGTGCCCTGGATTCGCTCCTCGAGGAACTTGTCCTTCATCCCGGTCGCGGTGGTGACCACGGCCTGCATCAGGCCTGCCTTGTTGGTGAAGTGGTACGAGATGATCCGGGTGCTGGACAGCCCGGCTCGCTCCTTGATCTTCGCGAACGACGTCTTGTGGTAGCCGAGGTCGGAGATCGTCGCGATCGTGGCTCCGATGATCTGGGCCCGCCTGGCCGCCTCGGTGACCGACAGCCCCAGCTCCGCCTGGACCTCTTGCATGGCGCTCCGAGTGGAGGGATTTACTTGCATGAGTAAAAAATAACACGACTGAGTAAAAGTGGCAAGCGTGCGGCCGAACGGGGGACGGTCGCCCGGCAAGCCTCAAGAAGAGCTTGAGGTGGACCGCGCGTCGCGTTGACCGCTTTGCCGGACGCGCTTACCGTCAATGAAGGTGAATCGCCAAGGTGTGATTCGGATGTCTGGGGCATTCGTCTTGACGGTTCACTCCGGTGCGGACTCACGTGGGTCCGCGCGGCTTTGTTCGCCGGCCGCCAGGTCGGGCGAGGGGAGGCATGGCGTGGTCGAGGCTGGTAGCCCTCAAGAGCCGCTCGTTCCGGTCGCTGACGGCGAGCAGGGCGAGCTGTTCCCCGACTCTTCCCTTCCGGACGAACTCGTCGGCTACCGCGGGCCCGCCGCCTGCCAGATCGCCGGGATCACCTACCGGCAGCTCGACTACTGGGCCCGCACGAAGCTGGTCGCGCCGAGCATCCGCACGGCGCACGGCTCCGGTTCGCAGCGGCTCTACTCGTTCAAGGACATCCTCGTCCTGAAGGTCGTCAAGCGCCTGCTGGACACCGGTGTCTCCCTGCAGAACATCCGCGTCGCCGTCGACCACCTGCGTCTGCGCGGCGTCCGTGACCTCGCCAAGGTCACCCTGTTCTCCGACGGCACCACCGTCTACGAGTGCACCTCGCCCGAAGAGATCGTCGATTTACTCCAGGGCGGGCAAGGTGTCTTCGGGATCGCGGTCAGCGGCGCGATGCAGGAGATCAGCGGCACCATCCACGAGTTCCCGGCCGAGCGAGCCGACGGCGGCGTGATCGAAACGGTCAGGCCGGACGAGCTCACGCAGCGCCGTAACGCACGTCGCACCGGCTGATCATGAAGCCGCGCGGGCGGCAGGGTAGGCTCACTTCCGCGGTCGACGAATCCGCGCGGGAGAGACCGAGCCGATAACCGTTGAGCTCGGCGCCGAAGGAGCAAGTCCTCCCCGGAACCTCTCAGGCACCCTGGACCGCGCGGAAGAGACGCCTCTGGAAAGTGGTTCGCCAGGTCACAGCCTGGCGGCCCCGCCGACGGTGCAAGCCCGGCTCAACACTCGGGCGAAACTCTCAGGCGCCCCCTCGGGGGTACGGACAGAGTGGGGAGGGCCAGGACAATCGTCCCGGCCCCACCCCCGCGTCTTGGGAGGTCCCCGATGGAGCCCGTTTCACTGGCCGCTCTCGAATCCGGGACCCCCTTCGCGGACCGGCACATCGGTCCCGGCGCCGAGGAGCTCGCGCGCATCCTCGCCGTCGTCGGCGTCGCTTCCCTGGACGAGCTCGCCGAGCGGGCCGTCCCCGCGTCGCTGCGGGAGTCCGCGACACCGCCGGATCTGCCGCCGCCCGCCACCGAGACCGGCGCGCTCGCCGAACTCCGCGCGCTGGCCGCGCGCGACCGGCCGATGGTCCAGATGATCGGCCTCGGCTACCACGACACCGTGACCCCGCCGGTGATCCGCCGGAACGTGCTGGAGAGCCCGGCCTGGTATACCGCGTACACGCCGTATCAGCCGGAGATCTCGCAAGGTCGCCTCGAAGCGCTGCTGAACTTCCAGACCATGGTGTCCGACCTGACCGGCCTGCCGATCGCCAACGCCTCCATGCTGGACGAGGCGACCGCCGCGGCGGAAGCGATGACGCTGGTTCGCCGGGCAGGGAAGGCGAAGTCGAACCGGTTCGTGGTCGACGAGGACACCCTTCCGCAGACGATCGAGGTCCTGCGCACCCGAGCCGAACCGCTCGGCATCGAGCTGGTGACCGCGGATCTGTCCCAGGGCATCACCGGACTGGGCCTGGGCGGCGACTTCTTCGGCGTGCTGCTGTCGTACCCGGGCGCGTCGGGAGTCGTCCGCGAATGGGACCACACGATCAGCGAGGCCAAGGCACTGGGCGTGGCGGTGGTGATGGCCGCGGATCCGCTGGCGCTGACCCTGCTGCGGTCGCCCGGTGAGCTCGGCGCCGATGTCGCGATCGGATCCACGCAGCGGTTCGGGGTCCCGATGGGCTTCGGCGGGCCGCACGCGGCGTACCTCGCGGTCCGGCAGGGTCTCGAACGGCAGCTGCCCGGCCGTCTGGTCGGGGTGTCGAAGGACGCAGACGGCGCTCCGGCGTACCGGCTCGCGCTCCAGACCCGTGAGCAGCACATCCGCCGCGAGAAGGCGACGAGCAACATCTGCACCGCCCAGGTGCTGCTGGCGGTGATCGCGTCGATGTACGCGGTGTACCACGGTCCCGAAGGCCTGCGCGCCATCGCGAACCGCGCGCACCGGATGGCCACCGTGCTCGCGGCAGGACTCGCCGAGAGCGGTGTCGACGTCGTGCACTGCGAGTTCTTCGACACCGTGATGGTCGCCGTCCCCGGCCGCGCGACCGGGGTCGTCGGCACCGCCCGGGAACTCGGGGTCAACCTGCGGCTCGTCGACGCGGACCACGTCGCCGTCGCCTGCGACGAGACGACGACCCGTGAGCACCTTTCCCTGGTGTGGAAGGCGTTCGGGGTCGCGGTGTCCGATGTGGACTCGCTCGACGCGGACACCGCGGACGGTTTCCCGCCGGATCTGCGCCGCACCAGCGACTATCTGACGCATCCCGTCTTCCACGCACACCGCTCGGAGACGGCGCTGCTCCGGTACCTGAGGTCGTTGTCCGACAAGGACGTCGCGCTCGACCGGAGCATGATCCCGCTCGGCTCCTGCACGATGAAACTCAACGCCACGGCCGAAATGGAGCCGATCACCTGGCCGGAGTTCGCCGGCCTGCACCCGTTCGCGCCCGCCGAGGACGCGGCCGGGCTGCTCACCGTCGTGAAGGATCTGGAGCGGTGGCTCGCCGGCATCACCGGCTACGACGCGGTCTCACTGCAACCGAACGCCGGCAGCCAGGGCGAGTTCGCCGGATTGCTGGCGATTCGCGCCTATCACCGCGAGCGCGGGAACGCGGCGCGTGACGTCTGCCTGATCCCGTCCAGCGCGCACGGGACGAACGCCGCCAGCGCGGTCATGGCGGGGATGCGCGTGGTCGTGGTGAAATGCGACGACGAGGGCAACATCGACCTCGGCCACCTCAGGTCGACTGTGGACGAGCACGCGGACGACCTCGCCGCGATCATGATCACCTATCCCTCGACGCACGGCGTCTACGAGGGCACCGTCCGTGAGGTCTGCGCGCTGGTGCACAACGCGGGCGGTCAGGTGTACGTCGACGGGGCGAACCTGAACGCGCTGATCGGGGTGGCGCAGTACGGGAAGTTCGGCGCCGACGTCTCCCATCTGAACCTGCACAAGACCTTCTGCATCCCGCACGGCGGCGGCGGGCCGGGCATCGGGCCGATCGGCGTACGCGCGCACCTGGCGCCGTACCTGCCGAACCACCCACTGCAACCGGACGCCGGCCCGGCCACCGGCGTGGGCCCGATCAGCGCCGCGCCGTGGGGGAGCGCGTCGATCCTGCCGATCTCCTGGGCCTACGTCAGGATGATGGGCGCCGACGGCCTGCGGAGGGCGACGCTGACCGCGGTCGCGAACGCCAACTACGTCGCGAAACGTCTCGCCGCGCATTATCCGGTGCTGTACTCCGGGCACGAGGGACTCGTGGCGCACGAGTGCATCCTCGACCTCCGCGCGATCACCAAACGCACCGGCGTCACGGTCGACGACGTCGCCAAACGGCTGGCCGACTATGGCCTCCACGCGCCGACGATGTCCTTCCCGGTCGCGGGGACACTCATGGTCGAGCCCACCGAGAGCGAGGATCTCGGCGAACTCGACCGGTTCTGCGACGCGATGATCGCGATCCGCGCCGAGATCGAGAAGGTCGCCGCTGGGGAGTGGCCGGTGGCCGAAAGCCCGCTGCGCAACGCCCCGCACACCGCGCGCTGCCTCGCTGGGGAGTGGGATCGCCCGTACAGCAGGGAGATCGCGGTCTTCCCGGCCGGGTTCACCGCGTCGAAGATCTGGCCCCCGGTGCGGCGGATCGACGGGGCCGCGGGGGACCGCAACCTCGTCTGCTCCTGCCCGCCACCGGAGGCCTTCGCCTGAACCCGCCCCGGCCGAAGGCCCCGCTATCGCGGTGGCAGGGCGCCTTGTTCGCCGTCGTGGCGTGGAGGACCGGGCAGCGCCCTGCCGACGTCGATCGCGGTCGCGGGTTCACTGGCATACGCTGCAGCTCAGCCGGGCATCTTGTCGAGAAAACCCAGCACCTGCTTGATCCGCCCGTCCTCGACGGTGATGACGTCGAAACCGATCGCCAGCGGCTCTTCCGCGTCCGCCGGGCCGAGGTGCCACTGGAACCGCGCGATGTCGTGATGCGCGTCGGGCGCCGACGGCAGGCTGAACTCCAGGCCCGCGAACTGGGCTTGCGCGCCGGCGATGAAGCCGTCGACACCGTCGTGGCCGGTGACCGCGCCGAGCGGGTCGGTGTAGGCGGCGTCCTCGGTGAACACTTCGGCGATGAGCGCGCGGCGCTTGTCCGCGTCGGTCTCGTTCCACACGGCGATGTACTGCTCGGCGACGCGCTGGATGTCCGACATGGTGTCTCCTCGTTCTGTTGTGGGGTAACCGATGTCGCAACTCTGTCGGCTGAAGGTGGGGCCCGTCGATTACGCGGGAGGTAATGGCGGCTCCGCGCGCGTGGCCGTAGGTTCGTGATCGTGACGACCACAGTGACCGCGAGCCGTGCGGGCCGCCCCGTCGGCGAACTTCTCCGCGAATGGCGCGACCGCCGCCGGATCAGCCAGCTGGATCTCGCCATCTCGGCGGACATCTCCACCCGGCACCTGAGCTTCGTGGAGACGGGCCGGTCCAAGCCCAGTCGCGAGATGGTGCTGAGGCTCGGCGAGCACCTGGAGGTGCCCTTGAGGGAACGCAATCAGCTGCTGCTGGCGGCGGGTTACGCGCCCGCGTACGCCGAAAGCGGTCTTGGCGCCCCGGAAATGGCGGCGGTCCGCAAGGCGGTCCGTCAGCTGATGACGAGTCACGAGCCGTATCCGGCCGCCGTCGCCGACCGCTGGTGGAACCTGGTCGATGCCAACGCGAGCATCTCGATCATGACCAGCCTGGTCTCGCCCGCCTTGATGACGCCTCCGGTCAACGTCCTGCGGGTGACACTGCATCCGGAGGGGATGGCGCCGCACGTGCTGAACCTGGGGGAGTGGCGCGCTCATCTGCTCGGCAGGCTGCGGCGGCAGGTGACCCAGACGGCCGACCCGGCGCTGACCGAGCTCCTGGAGGAACTGCTGTCCTATCCGTGCGCGGATCCCGTCCCCGAGGTGGAGGTCCCCGGACCGGGCGACATCTTCGTCCCGTTGAAGCTGCGCCACGAGGACGCAGAACTCACGTTCTTCAGCACGGTCTCCACCTTCGGGACGCCGTTGGACGTCACAGTGGCCGAGCTGGTGATCGAGTCCTTCTTCCCGGCCGACGCGGACACGGCGGAATATCTGCGCGCGTACGTCGCGCGCGGGGTTGAATGATGCGGGACAAGAAGTCCTGCCACAGACTCCAGTGAGGATCCCTCTTCCATGGCCGTGCCTTCCGTCGTCCTGAACAACGAGGTAGCCATCCCCCAACTCGGTTTCGGCGTCTGGCAGGTACCCGCGGGCGACACGGCCAAGGTCGTCCGGACCGCCATCGAGGCCGGGTACCGCAGCATCGACACCGCCGCGTCGTACCGGAACGAAGCCGGTGTCGGCGAGGCGATCCGCTCGGCGGGTGTGCCCCGCGAAGAGCTGTTCATCACCACGAAGCTGCCGAATCCGGGCCACGGCTACGACGAGGCGCTCCGCGCGTTCGACGCGAGCCTCGCGGAACTCGGCCTGGACCGCGTGGACCTGTACCTGATCCACTGGCCGACGCCTGCCCGCGGGAAGTACGTCGAAACCTGGCGGGCGCTGGAAAAGCTCTACGCGGACGGCCGGGCGCGCGCCATCGGGGTGTCGAACTTCCACGTCCCGCATCTGCGGCGGCTGTTCGACGAAACCGGGATCGTGCCCGCGGTCAACCAGGTCGAGGTGCACCCGCGGCTCCAGCAGAAGGCGCTGCGGGAATTCCATGCCGAGCACGGCATCGTCACCGAGGCCTGGAGCCCGCTCGCGCAGGGATCGCTGCTCTCGGACCCGACACTGACCGCCCTCGCCGCCAAATACGGGAAGAGCCCCGCGCAACTGGTGCTGCGCTGGCATCTGCAGCTCGGCACGGTCGCCATCCCGAAATCCGTGACCCCGTCCCGGATTCGCGAGAACTTCGACGTCTTCGACTTCGAACTGGCCGAGGACGATCTCGCGGCTCTCGCCGAGTTCGACGACGGGACGCGCACCGGCCCGGACCCGGATACCTTCGGCTCGTGAGTGGTAAGGACGGTTCTAGCCGTCCTTACCACTCACGAGGTACGGGAAAGGCGGCTCAGGTGGCCTTGATACCCGCGGCGGCGAAGTCGGCCTGCTGGGCGGGTTGCTGCAGGTACTGCCGGAACGTCTGCGAGGCGCGCATCTGGACCTCGTCGATGCTCTTGCCGGCGAGCCCGACGAGCGGGTAGTCGGCCGAACGCGCCGTCGCGACAGACTGGGCGGGTGAACCGACCAGTTCGGGCTTGGCTGTGTTCAGTTCGGTCACCCAGTAGGTGGACTCTGGGATCCAGGCTGCGGGGAGGCCGCCGATCGAGTCCAGGTTCGTCCGGCCGACGAGGCCGTCGAGCACGGAAGCGGAGGACAGCGCGTCGACCTGGATGACCACGCAGTGGTCGCGGACCACGGTCGCGGCGTTGTTCCACCGCTCGGCCGCCGCTCGCACGGGCTTTTCGATGCTGGGGGTGACGATGATCCGCATCGGGGTGTCGCCGGCGCTGCACGCCTTGGCCTGGGCTTCGGCGCGGGTGTTGAGCTCACCGTCGGCCCAGTTCCAGCCGAAGACGCCGATCGCGACCAGGACCACGAGGACCAGGCAAGCGATCGGCCACTTGGCGATCCGGCGCCGCGGGGCCTTCTTCCCGACGATCCGGTGTGAACCGGTCGCCTCACCGCGACCCTGAGGCCGCTTCGGCGGGTCGAGGGGATGCGGCACCGGCTCCTCGGCCACGCTGTGTCGCCCCATCGTTGTCCTTTCGAAACGTGCGCGCTCGCGCTGCGTATGCAATCAAACCGTTATCACTCTAACAGGGGAGGATGTTACGGGGAATGCGACGACTCACAGTTGTTTGCCGCGTGTCGCGGGCGCCTTCTTTAACTCGGCGAGGAGCCGTTGGCAATGCGCTATCAGGTGCTCACGCAGCGGCGCCGCCCGGCGGGCGAAAGCGGCCTGCGCGCGGGCGTACTCGGCCCGACCATCCGGGCTCTCGATCCGCACGGGCGAGTACCCGAACTCCGCCAGATCGTACGGGCTCGCCCGCATGTCCAGTTCCCGGATGTCCGCCGCCAGCTCGAAGCAGTCCCCGACCAGCTCGGCGGGCACGAACGGATCGAGTTTGTAGGCCCACTTGAAAAGGTCCATGTTGGCGTGCAGGCAGCCCGGCTGCTCGAACTCGGCCTGGTTCTCCCGCGCCGGCCGCAGCGTGTTACGGGGCCGGGCGGGCTCGGTGAAGAAACGGAACGCGTCGTAATGCCCGCACCGTATCTCCAGCGACTCGACCACGCCGTCGGTTCCGGCCGAACCGAGCCGGAGCGGAAGTTGTGAATGACGGACCTCGTTCGCCGATTCCCGGTAAACCATTGCCCATTCGTGAAGGCCGAAACAACTGAGTCTCGGAGAGCGGGACGCGGTCGCGGAAAGCAGTCCGAGGACGAATTCGGCGGTCTTGGCGCGGCCCTCGGTGAAGCCCGCCGGATCGAGCATGACGCCCTCCGGCGTCTCCATGTAACCCTTCCTCTCCAGGAACTGCCGGGCGGACGCGCCTTCGAGCACGATCCCGGGGCCCGGTTGCCAGCGTTCGAGATGCCCGGGCCGGTGCGAGTAGTAGGTGAAGAGGAAGTCGAGCACCGGATGCTTCTCGCCCCGCGAGCGGCGCCGCTGGTGCGGTGTCGTCCAGCGCCGCATCCGCGTGACGTGCTCGTCTTCCCGAGCCCGCCAGACGGGCTCGGGAAGGACGATCGGGCCGGTCATGACCTGACGTGGGTACCGTCGCGGACAGTTCCCACGTATTCCTCGACGAGGTCCTCCAGTGCGACGACGCCGACCGCGGCCCCGGCCGGGCTGAGCGCCCGCGCCAGGTGACTGCCTTCCTTGCGCATCGCCGACAACGCCTCATCGAGCCGGGCGTCGGCGTGCAGTTCGGTGAGCGCCCGCGTCTTGTCCGGCGGCACCACGGTGGTCGGGTCCTCGCCCACGAGGTCGAGGATGTCCTTGACGTGGATGTAGCCGGTCAGTGTCCCGTCGTCGGTGCACACCGGGAAGCGGGAGAACCCGGTCGAGGACACCGCGCGCTCGACGTCGCCCAACGTGGGCGAGCAGGGCAGCGTCGTCAGCTGAGCGGTCGGGACCAGCACGTCGGCCACCGTCTTCTCCACCGAGGACAGCGTCTTGCTCAGCCGCTGGTGTTCGGAGTGCTCCAGCAGCCCCTCGCGCCGCGACTCACTGAGCAGTTCCGCGAGCTCGTCGGAGGTGTAGGCGGTTTCGAGTTCGTCCTTCGGTTCGACCTTGAACACCCGAAGCAGGGAGTTCGCCACGAAGTTCAGCAGCCAGATGAACGGGTTGGCGAGCTTCACCCACGCCACGTGCACCGGCACCAGCCACAGTGCCAGCCGCTCCGGCTCGGCGATCGCGAGGTTCTTCGGCACCATCTCGCCGATGAGGACATGCAGGATGGTGATGAACGCCAGCGCGATCGCGAACGAGATCGGGTGCAGCAGGACCTCGGGAATCCCGAACAGCTCGAAGAAACCGGCCAGCCGGTGCGCGACGGCGGGCTCGCCGAGCCGTCCCAGCAGCAACGAGCAGATGGTGATGCCGAGCTGCGCGCCCGCCAGCATCAGCGAGACGTTCCTGCTCGCGTTGATGACGATCCTGGCGCGGGTCTTTCCCTGCTCCAGCAAGGCTTCCAGCCGGTCGCGCCGCGACGAGATGAGCGCGAACTCGGCGCCGACGAAGAACGCGTTGGCCAGCAGCAGGACCACGACGAGGAAGATGTTGAACCAGTCGCTCATCGGGCGGGCTCCTGCTCGGCGGACGTGGCGGTCTCGCTGATCCGCCGGACTTCGACCTCGGCGATGCGCAGACGGTCCATCCTGGTCACCGTGAGCCGCCAGGCGTCGAGATCGGTGGCGTCGCCGGGGGAGGGGATCCGGCCGAGGCGCTCGAGGATCAGCCCGGCGATGGTCTCGTAGTCGCCGTCGGGCATCCGGAATCCGGTCTCGTCGGTGACCTCGTCGGCGCGAAGCTGCCCGGACACGAGCCAGTTGTCGGCGCCGACCTGCTGGGAGGACGGCGCTTCCCGCTCGTCGTGTTCGTCGCGGACGTCGCCGATGATCTCCTCGACCACGTCCTCCAGGGTCACCAGTCCCGCGGTGCCGCCGTACTCGTCGACGACGATCGCGAGCTGGAACCGGGAATCACGCAGCCGGTTGAGCAGCGAGTCGCCCGGCAGGGATTCGGGCACCGTCGGGATCGGCCGCATGACCGAACCGATCCGTACCGTGGCGCGCTGGGTGGCCGGGACGGTGAACGCCTGCTTGATGTGCACCGCGCCCTGCACGTCGTCGAGATCCTCGGTGTAGACCGGGAAGCGCGAAAAGCCGGTGCGGCGCGAGATCTCGATGAGGTCGGAGATGGTGTCGTCCACGGTCAGCGATTCCAGCTGGACACGGGGCGTCATCAGCTCGTCGGCCGTCCGCTCGCCGAAGCGCAGCGATTTGTCCAGCAGCTCGGCCGTCGACGTGTCGAGCGTGCCGCTTTCCGCGCTGGACCGCACGATCGAGCCGAGTTCCTGCGGCGACCGGGCCGACCGCAGTTCTTCCTGCGGCTCGACGCCGAACTTGCGGACGAGGAAGTTGGCACTGTTGTTCATCAAGGTGATGAGCCAGCGGAACAGCGACGAGAACCGCGAGTGGTACCCCGCGACGGCGCGCGCGGTCTGCAGCGGCCGGGCGATCGCGAGGTTCTTCGGCATCATTTCGCCGAGGATCATCGACAGCGACGTGGCCAGGATCAGCGCGACCGCGAGCGACACCCCGTTCGCCACGCCTTCGGAGAACCCGACGGCGGTGAACAGCGGGTGGAGCAGGTCACCGATCACCGGCTCCGCGAGGTAACCGGTGATCAGGGTGGTGATGGTGATCGCCACCTGCGCGCCGGAGAGCTGGAACGAGAGCGTGCGGTGCGCCTTCTGCACGGTGTGTGCGCGCTTGTCGCCGACCTGGCGGACGTTCGCGTCGACCGTGCTGCGCTCGAGCGCGGTGAGGGAGAACTCGGCGGCGACGGCGAGGCCGGTGCCGACGGTCAGCAGGAGGAACAGGAGAATGCCGAGAACGGCGAGCAGGACTTCCATCATTCCCTGCCGGCGGGGTCGGCGGGAAGAGCCACGGAACAGCCGGGTGTGCCACCCGGCTCGATACTGTCACCAGGTGACTGCGCGTCGCGCACGAAAAGAGTCACTCCTCGATCGGAAACCAACAGACACCGCCGCTGTACTGCGACGATGGGACAATCTTAACGCGTTCCCCCGGCCGCGTGGGCCCGGTGCCGCCGCACGCTCTCCTCGACCAGGTCGAGCACGGGGCCGAGATCGTCACCCGGCTGGCCCATCGCGAGATGGGAGACGAGACCTTCGAGAACGAGCTCGAGGTACGCGGTCAGGACGTCGACGTCGACGTCGTCACGCAGGATCCCGGCGTCGCGCTGACGGAGCAGGCGGCGGCGGGTCGCGGCGGTCAGCTGGTGGGACCGCTCGGCCCAACGGGCGCGGAACTCGGGATCGGTGCGCAGCCGCCGGGAGACCTCCAGCCGCGTGCCGAGCCAGTCGGCGGGGTGCTCGCTGCGGTTCGTCAGCAGCTCGCGCATCACCTGGACGAGACCCTGCTCGGCGACGATGTCGGCCATGCGCACCGCGTCGTCCTCGGCCAAGGCCAGGAAGAGGGACTCCTTGTCCCGGAAATGGTGGAAGATCGCACCACGGGAAAGGCCGGTGGCTTCTTCCAGGCGCCGGACGGTGGCACCCTCGTAGCCATAGCGTGCGAAGCACACGCGTGAGCCGTCGAGGATCTGGCGCCGGCGTGCGTCGAGGTGATCCTGGCTGACCCGTGGCATTCTGGAATCCTGTCACCGGGAACCCGGTCAATGCAATCCGTACGTACGTACTGTGACCAGTTCGCGGGATGTTCCGCCGGTCGGGGAACCGGATGGCTTCGCGACACGTCGGACTACTCGGCCGGATCGGCTGACACGCCGTCCGCCGCTTGGCTACGCTTTGTCCGTCACGGTGCGTGAATGCTGAGGGGAAGGTGCGGGCGTGAACATCATCGACGACGCCGCGAGCGCGATCAAGGCCGTCTGGGGTGACCTGACCACGCCGAAGGAGCCGACCGTTTACGGCGGTGGCGGCGGCGGTGGCGGCGGATTCGAGATGAGCCCCGAGGAGCTGAAGACCGTCATCGGGCTCTGGGAAGACGAGCTGAAGAAGGTCGTAAAAGACGGCGACAAGATCGATGAGATTCTCGCCGACCTGATGCCGCCGGGCCAGGACGAGGCCAGCGCCAGCTATGTGAACTCCGGTATCGACTCCTTGCTCTCCCTGCAGAAGCAGAACGACTCGATGCGGGCGTACATCGAGGGCTACATCGAGAAGCTGGAGATCGCCCGCACGAAGACCATGGCGACCGACCAGGCCAACACCCTGCGCACGACCTGAGGATGCCGAACGTGTTGAGGAATCGCGTCGCCGCGGCGGCGCTCGTGCTCGTTTCCGTCGCGGTCGCGGGCTGCTCGGGAGAGAACCCCGGGACACCGTCGCCCAGCACCGGGACGGCTTCGTCACCGGAGTCGTCGGCCGCACCGCAGGACCCGAACGTCCCGAAGGTGGCGAATCCGCTCGACGCCTCGGCGTACGTCGGTGACGCGTGCAAACTGCTTCCGGCCGCTGCCGCCGCGGAACTGGGGTTCACGCAGCCCGGCGAACCGGGGAACGAGACCAGCAACCCCAGTTGCAGCTGGGGGATCCGCGGCAAGGCCGACAGCCTGCTGATCATCCTCGGCAGCGGAAACCGCGAAAAGGGGATGGGTGGTCTGGCCGGCCTGCACAAGGCCAAGGAAGCCGGGCAACTGAGGTTCCTCGAGCCCGGACCCGAGGTCGACGGCTATCCGACCGCTTATTACGGAATCCAGGACAGGCGAGCCGGTGGCAATTGCGACCTCGCGGTCGGCGTCGCCGACGATCTGGCGATCAGCACCCTCGCCAAGGGCTACGACAACGAACAGGATTCGTGTGGGACCGCGCAGAAACTCGCGTCGGCCGTGATCAAGACACTCAAGGGGGCATGAGGGTGGACGGCAAGCAGATCTACGAGAACTTCACTCAAGGCGACACCCGCAACCTGCGTTCGGCGGCCGATCGTATCGCCGAACTCTCGGACGCTTATGTCGAGCGCGGCATGGGCATCAAGTCCCTGCAGTCGCGGATGACGTCCTCCTGGACCGGGTCCGCCGCGGACGCGGCCAACGCCGGTGCGGGCCCGCTCGAACAGGCCTTCAAGGAGACCGCGGACCCGCTGTTCACCACGAAGGCCTCGGTCACCATGCAGGCCGACAGCTTCGACGACTCCGGGTCGTCGGTCGTGCCCGTGCCGCCCAAGCCGGACAAGCCCAACCCCTGGACCACCGGCCTGAAGGGCGCGATCCCGATCGCCGGGCCGTTCATGGTCAACAACGACATCAAGAACTACCAAGAGGGCGTCGCGAAGCACGAGGCGGCGAACCAGAACAACGTCCGCGTGATGGACCAGTACGACTCGGTCACCAGCAGCACCAGCTCCAGCCTGCCGACCGATTACGGCGTACTGAAGAACGACGGCGCGAACGTCAGCGTCAAGACCCCCGGCGGTACGCCCCCGGTCGTGATTCCGCCGTACCCCCCGGTGAAGCCCGGGAGGAACGGCAGCGGTGACGACAACGACGGCACCGACACCAGCGGCACGGACGACAACGGCACCAACCAGAACCAGAACAGGCCGGGCGGCGACCAGAACCAGAACAGGCCGGGCACCAACGAGGACCGTCCGGTGCCTCCGAGGGACAGGCCTGACGGCAACATCACGACGCCGACGCGGAAGCCGCCGGGTACCGGCGACGACGACACCACGCGTCCGACCGGCGGCGGCAAGGGCAAGCCGGGACCGACGACCGAGATCCCGGGCAGGACGCCCGGACGCGGACCGGGTGACTCGGACAACGTCATCGGCCTCCCGAACGGGCCGGGTCAGAGCTACAACCCCGGCGGTGGCCCGGGCCAGAACCCGCCCGGCGGCACCAGCGGACGCAACGTTCCCGGACCCAACAGCGCGGCGGGCAGGCTTCTCGGTGGCGAGGGCGGCGCCGGTGGCCGCGCGGGCGGTCCCGGTGGGCCGGGTTCCGGCGGTCTGGGCGCGGGCAGGGGGTCCGGCATGGGCGGGCTCGGCGGCCTGGGTGGCGGAGACCTGGCCGGTGGGCGTGGTGGTGCCGGCCGTGGTGGCGCCGGAGCGATGGGCCCGATGGGGGCAGGCGGCAGGCGTGCCGATGGTGACGAGGACGACGAGCACCAGCGTCCCGACTACCTGATCGAGGCCGACCCCGACGCGATCTTCGGCACCGACCAGCGGACCAGCCCGCCGGTCATCGGCGAGTAACGGATGACCGTCAGAACGGGCCGGGTGGACGTCCCGGTCGAAGCCTTGGCGGTGCTCGCCGAACGCGAACGCGTCGGCGACCTGCACATCACGGTGCGTCCCGAACCGCGCTGGCTGTCCAGGACGGCCCGCGCGGAGGCGGACAAGCGAGTGGAAGCGGCGTTGGCGCAAGCCGGGCTGCTGGACTCGAGTGGCCGCACGTCGGTCGACTTCCTGGACTGGCTTCCGGTGCTCACGAAACCGGCCATCGAGTACTACGGCTGGGTGAACACCGGAGGCGAGACCTACGGCGTCCTCGCCGCGTCGCTGGGACTGCAGGCGGTGCTGGCCGTTGCGTCCGGTGATTGGGTCGGGCTTCAGGAGATCGATCGGCGGCGGCTGCCGGAAACGCTGATCGAACAGTTGCCGCCCGTCCCGGCGGGCGGCGGCAGGCTTCGCACGGTCCGGGCGTACGAGCTCGAAGAGGCGGCCCGGCGCGGCCCGGACACGCATTCGCTGCCGCCGGTGATCGCGGACATCGTCAGCCTCGTGCAGCGCCCGGTCGAGGGGAGCGGCGAGCTCTACGTCGGCAAGCGGGACGAAATCGGCAGGCACGTGTCCGTCGAGGATCCGCTCCACTTCGCCGACACGGACTGGGGCCGGTACCTCAGCTACACGACCGGACACGGCAACGACGCGGTGGTCCACATCGGACCTGCCGGTCCGGCGGAGCTGGCCGACGCGCTCCGGCACGTCGCCGGGACCCTGCCAGGCTAGCCACAGGCCAAGTACATGAAGGCCCCCTTCCTCGCGCCAGACGCGAGNGTCGTAGGGGACGTTGAGCCACTTGTGCCCGTCGACCGCCCAGGAGTCGGCCTCTTCCAGCCCCGAGGGAAGGAGGCCTTCACGCGCATTCTCAGGGGATGACCAGGGCCGGGGCGGTTTCGGGAGTGGTGGCGTCCGAACGGGTGGTTTCGGCGAGCCGCAGCCCGGTGGTGCGCGGCGCGATCCGGTCGAGGTTCCACGAGCTCAGCAGCAGCGCCACCTTCGCCCGCATCTCGGTTCGCAGGCGCAGGAACGAATCGGCGGGATCGGCGCCGACCTCACCGAGCAGCAGCCACCAGGCCCACGCGGCCGCGCCCGCGTTCGCGACGAAGTCCGGGATCACCGGGATGCCACGGGCCGCCAGCCCCGCCTCGGCGTCGGGTGTGGTCGCCGCGTTGGCCGCTTCGATGACGACCTTCGCCTTGACCACGCCCTGGTTCCCGGCGCGCAGCGCGTAGGAGATGGCCGCCGGGACGAGGATGTCGGCGTCCGTCGCCACGATCTCGTCGCGCGGGAGCAGCCGGACGTCGGCGGGAAGGCGGCTGCGGTCGATCTCGCCGTAGAAGTCCCGCAGCTCCAGCAGCGCCGGGATGTCAAGGCCTTCGGGCCGGTAGAGCGTCCCGGCCGCGTCGGCGACCGCGACGACCTTCATGCCGGCTTCGTGCAGGTACCAGGCCGCGCCGCCGCCCATGGTGCCGATGCCCTGGATGGCGACCGTGGTCTTCTCGGCCGCCCATTCCCAGGCGTCGGCGACACCGAGGCAGGCCTGCGCGACGCCGTAGCCGCCGATCACGTCGCCGAGCAGGAGGCCGCCGGGGACCGGTGTGCTCAACCCGGCCTGCACGCGGCGAAGGGTGTGCGCCGGGTCGGCCGAACGGCGGATCGCCGCGTGGTACGACTGCTCGAGCCCGAGCTTCGCGAACACCTCGTCGATCAGGTGCTGGGGTACGCCGAGGTCTTCGGCGGTCACCCAGTGGTTGTCGATCCACGGCCGCAGGAACGAGCAGAACCGTTCCAGCACACCGAAAGCACGCTCGTCCTTCGGGTCGAAGTCGATGCCGCCCTTGGCCCCGCCGACCGGCAGGCCGAAGGTCGCGGTCTTGTTCGCCATCCCCCTAGCCAGGTCCTCGACCTCCGACATCGTGCAGCCCGCGCGCATCCGGGTCCCCCCGGTCGCGATGCCGGAGACCAGGCTGTGCACTACGAGGTAGCCGGTGGCACCGGTGACGGGGTCGGTCCAGATGAGCCTCATCAGCGGTTCGGCGTTCCTCGCGGCCATGCGGCCACCTCCTTCGGGATTCGGGGTCGTCCTGCGCCACTTCCGAGGGTGCGCCCTGCCGGGCACGGGCGTCCATTTACCGAATCTGAACGATGTCGTGCAGAGAAACTGGTGTAACGCGCCATCCGGCGTCCGTGACCGCACCCGATTACGTTGGGGTCATGGAGCTTTCGTTGCACCGCCTGAGGATGCTCCGCGAGCTGAGCCGACGTGGCACCGTCACGGCGGCCGCCGCTTCGCTGCATTACACCGCTTCGGCGGTGTCGCAGCAGCTGGCGCAGTTGGAGCGGGACGTGGGTGCGAAGCTGTTCGAACGCTTCGGCAGGCGGGTGCAGCTGACCGAATTGGGGCTGTTGCTGACCGAGCACGCCGAGGAGATCCTGGGGTCCGTCGAGCGGGCGACGCTGGCCTTGGAGGAGGCGCAGGAGACCGTTTCGGTACGGCTCATGGCCGGGGTGTGGGCGTCGGTCGCTTCGGGACTGCTTCCGCACGCGCTGGCCGCACTGGCGGGTGAGCATCCGGGGATCCAGGTCCGGACCCGTGAGCTCGCGCCGGAGGACACCGCCGACGCCGTCCGGGACGGCGAACTGGATCTGTCGTTCGTGATCGACTACTCCGACGCGCCGATGCCGTGGGACGCCGGTCTGGAACGCGCGGTCATCGCGGTCGAACGGCTGCACGCAGCGGTGCCGGCCGGTGCCGTCCCCGCGGGGAGCGCGTCGTTGCTCGAACTGGCCGAGCACCCGTGGATCCTCGCCAGCCCGAAGAGTCACTTCGGCCGCGCGGTGCGCACGGCGTGTCACCGCCACGGGTTCGAGCCGAAGATCAACCACGAGGTCGAGGAGCAATCGACGGCGATGGCGATGGTCCGGGCGGGGCTCGGGGTAACCCTCGTTTCGGATCTCGGGCTCGGGCTTCGGCCGCCGGGGATCGACGTCGTCGCGTTGACCACACCGTTGCTTCGGACGGTTTCGATCGCCTACCGGACTACGTCTTCACGGCGACCGGCCCTGCAGCTGGTGATCGAGGCGGTCCGCGACGCGGCCGCCGCGCTCGGGCTGGGCACGGAGCCTGCTTTGCCCTGAATCGTCCGGTCCTAAGAGGTGGTCGGAGGATCTTGCCCCGCAAGAACCGGCCTGAATTTGTCGGACTCCGCGTGTAGCGTCCGAAGTCAAGGTATCTCAGTTATCGGACAACCGACTGGACGGCGGAAAGATGACTACTGTTCATGATTTCCCCGAGAAGTCCGGGAGCGCGTCGAACGCGACGGCGAAGGTCCTCTCGGATCGCGCCGAGGGTGAGGCGTATGTGGCTTCCGTGTGCTTCAAGCACGGGCCACCGAGACTCCTCGGCGTAGAGCTGGAATTCACCGTGCACTACGCCGACGAGCCCGCCCGGCCTCTCGATCCCGACGATCTCGCCACCGCGCTCGGCCCGCACACCCCGCGGACCCTGCGCCCCGACAGCCCCGCCCTCCCGCTTCCGGCAGGTTCACCGCTGAGCCTCGAGCCCGGATGTCAGGTGGAGATCTCCGCTCAACCACAGACCACGCTGCGCCACTTGGACGCCGTCGTCTCGGCCGATCTGGCCCACCTCGAAAATCTTCTCGCCGCCCGAGGCCTGCACCTGGGGGACTCCGGGATAGACAGGTATCGCGCCCCCGCCCGCAAACTGGGCACACCGCGCTACGCCGCGATGGAACGCCGCTTCGCGCCGATGGGCGCCGGGGGCGCGACGATGATGTGCAGCACCGCCGGCCTGCAGGTCTGTGTCGACACCGGCGAGGCTGGCGACCTGGCCGACCGCTGGGCCGCCGTCCACGCGCTCGGTCCGCCCCTGCTGGCCACCTTCGCCAACTCCCGGGTCCACGCCGGACGCGACACCGGCCACGCGTCCGCGCGCTGGCTGGCCGTGATGGAAACGGAACGGGTCCGCACCCGGTCGGCGGAACCGGGCAAGGATCCGGCGGGGGAGTGGGCACGCAGGATCCTGGACACCCCGTTGATGGTCCTTCCCGGCCGTGACGGCCGCTGGGACGCGCCCGATTCCCTGACCTTCGCCGACTGGATCGACGGGAGGGGCGAGGGCGCTGGGCTCGACAGGCCCACCGAGGAAGACCTGGCCTATCACCTGACGACGTTCTTCACCCCGGTCCGTCCACAGGGGTATCTGGAGATCCGGTACCTGGACGCCCAGCCCGCCGCGAGGTGGCTGCACTCGGTCGCCCTGCTGGCCGCGCTGCTCGCGCGGCCGTCCACAGTGGACAAGGTGCTCGAACTGTGCGAACCGGTCACGGGCCGCTGGGAGCGCGCGGCCCGGTACGGCCTGGCCGACCCGGCGATCGCCGGCGTCGCGAGCAAGGTGGTGGACCTCGGCTGTGCCGAACTCGGCACCACCGGTCTGCCGCCGGAGACCATCACGGAGATCAGCGAGGGCGTGCAGTCCCTCGTGCACCGTTCGAGGAGCCACCAGTCATGAGCGTGGAAAGCACCGAGACCAACCCGCTTCGCGCGCTGAGCCCGCAAGACCTGCGGGCGCACGCGGCAGAGGCGCTCACCAGGGCCCGCGAGCGCAGCGTCGCGCTGACGGACGTGGACGACGAAGACCTGGTCCGCCAGCATTCGAAACTGATGTCGCCGCTGGTCTGGGATCTCGCGCACATCGGCAGCCAAGAAGAGCTCTGGCTGGTGCGTGACGTGGGCGGCCGTGAGGCGCTCCGGCCCGACATCGACGACATCTACGACGCGTTCCAGCACGCTCGCGTGGATCGTCCGGCGCTGCCGCTGCTGGGCCCGGAGGAAGCGCGCAAGTACGTCCGCGAAGTCAGGGAAAAATCCTTCGACATCCTGGAAAGCGTTCCGCTGCAAGGCAGGCGGCTCACCGAGGACGCCTTCGCCTTCGGCATGATCACCCAGCACGAGCAGCAGCACGACGAGACGATGCTGGCCACCCATCAGCTCCGCAAGGGCGATCCGGTGCTGCACGCGCCCGCCCCGCCGCTGTCACGGTCCGGGCCGCTGCCCGCGGAGGTGTTCGTGCCCGGCGGTGCCTTCACCATGGGTACCTCCGCCGAGCCGTGGGCACTGGACAACGAGCGTCCGGCGCACGAGGTCGCGGTGGAGGCGTTCTTCATCGACACCACGCCGGTCACCTGTGGGGCGTATGCCGAGTTCCTCGACTCCGGGGGTTACGAAGACCCGAAGTGGTGGAGTGAGCGCGGCTGGGCGTATCGCAGCGAGCACGGCATCGACGCGCCGCGGTTCTGGAAGCGGGAGCAGGACGGCTGGTGGCGGACGCGGTTCGGCGTCTACGAGAAGGTGCCCGCCGCGGAACCCGTGGTCCACGTTTCCTTCCACGAGGCCGAGGCGTACGCCGCCTGGGCAGGCCGGCGCCTGCCGACGGAACCGGAGTGGGAGAAGGCCGCCCGGTTCGACCCGGCGACCGGCCGGTCACGCCGGTTCCCCTGGGGCGACGAGGAACCCACCCCCGACCACGCCAACCTCGGGCAGCGGCACCTGCGGCCCGCGGAGGTCGGCGCGTACCCGGCGGGCGTTTCGCCCCTGGGCGTGCACCAGCTGATCGGCGACGTCTGGGAGTGGACCAGCAGCGGCTTCGAGGCGTACCCGGGATTCGCCGCGTTCCCGTACAAGGAGTACTCGGAGGTGTTCTTCGGCGGGGACTACCGGATCCTGCGCGGTGGCTCGTTCGGGACGGACGCGGCGGCCATCCGCGGCACCTTCCGCAACTGGGATCACCCGATCCGGCGACAGATCTTCTCCGGGTTCCGTTGTGCCCGGGACGCACGGCCGAGCGAGGTGGCCTGAGGGGCATGTGCCGTCACCTCGCGTATCTCGGCGAGCCGTGCTCGCCCGCCGAGACACTCTTTCACGCCCCTCATTCGCTGCTCGTGCAGTCCTACGCTCCCCGTGACATGCGGGGCGGTGGTTCGGTCAACGCGGACGGGTACGGCCTCGGCTGGTACGCCGACGGCTCCGAACCGCTGCGGCTGCGCAGGTCTGCTCCCTTGTGGACGGACGGGGATCTGCCGGCACTGGCCGGCTCGGTCCGGTCGCACGCCTTCCTGGCGGCGGTCCGGAACGGGACGACAGGGATGCCCGTGGTCGAGGCGGCGAACGCGCCGTTCACCGGCGGCCGTTACCTCTTCAGCCACAACGGGCTGGTGCGGGGCTGGCCGGACTCGATGGCCGAGCTCGCCGCGAAACTGCCGATCACCCGGCTGCTGACGCTGGAGGCGACCACGGATTCGGTACTGCTGTGGGCTTTGCTGAGTGAGCGGCTCGAGGCGGGCGAAGACCCGCTCGCGGCCGTCACGTGGCTGACCGGAGTGGTCGAGGAGGCGGGGCCGGGTTCGCGGCTCAATCTCCTGCTGACCGACGGCCGGACACTCGTCGGTACCGCGTGGACGCATTCCCTGTCCTATCGGGACATCGGAGGCGGTGTGCTCGTCGCGTCGGAACCGTGCGACGACGATCCCGGCTGGACTCCCGTTCCCGACCGCCACGCCGTCCGGGTCACCGGCGCGGGCGTGGAAATCCTTCCCCTCGAAGCCCGATCGGAGCCCTGAGGCACGATGACCGAAGTCGACCTCGACGTACACCACAGCGAATCGGATATCACCGAGCAGCTGCGCGCGGACGTCCGCGCCGGCCTGGAGGCGGATCAGAAATGGTTGTCGCCCAAATGGTTCTACGACGCTCGCGGCAGCGAACTGTTCGAGAAGATCACCGCCCTCCCCGAGTACTACCCGACCAGGAGCGAGCGGGAGGTGCTCGCCGCGCGCGGTGGCGAGATAGCCGAGAGTTCGGGCGCGCACACCCTTGTCGAACTCGGTTCCGGATCGAGTGAAAAGACGAGGCTCCTCCTCGACGCGCTCACGAGCCACGGCACGTTGAAGGAGTTCGTCCCGCTCGACGTCTCCGAAACCGCGCTCGCCGAAGCCGCGGAAGCCATCACGGCCGACTACCCGTCCCTCGAAGTCCGGGGCGTGGTCGGTGACTTCACCCGTCATCTGGACCTGTTGCCTGGCGACCGTCCGCGGCTGGTGGTCTTCCTCGGCGGCACGATCGGCAATTTCCTTCCCGCCGACCGCGCCACCTTCCTGCGCTCGGTCCGCGAGGTGCTCGACGAGGGGGAGTGGTTCCTTCTCGGGACTGACCTGGTGAAGGACCGGGAAACCCTGGAACGCGCGTATGACGACGCGGCCGGGGTCACCGCCGAGTTCAATCGCAACATGCTCCGCGTGATCAACAACGGTCTGGGCGCGAACTTCGACCCGGCCGCCTTCGACCACGTCTCGCATTGGGACGAGGAGAACGAATGGATCGAAATGCGTCTGCGCGCCCGTGAACCGCAGACCGTCGACATCCCGGGCGCCGACCTGCAGGTGAAGTTCGCCGAGGGCGAATACGTGCGCACCGAGATCTCCGCGAAGTTCCGGCGGGAGGGAATCGCCGCGGAACTGGCCGCCGCCGGTTTCTCGGTGGAGAAATGGTGGACGGACTCGGAATCGCGGTTCGGGGTGAGCCTGGCAAGATCTGTCCGTGGCTAACCCTCTCACGTCGCTCGCCCGCGCGCTCGGCACGAAACCGTGGCTGATGGGGCTCGCGGGCGGGATCATCTGGGTGGACAAGAGACTCCACCGGCTGTTCAAGGGGAAGGTGAGTCTGGTCGCGCTGGCCGGGCTCCCTTCCCTGCGGCTGACCACGACCGGCCGCAAGAGCGGCCTGCCCCGCAGTACCAATCTCCTGTACTTCCCGCGCGCTGAGGACTTCGTGCTCGTCGGCTCCAATTGGGGGAGGCCGAACGATCCCGCGTGGACACACAACCTGAGGTCGAATCCCGACGCGGTCGTCGCGCTGGCGGGCAAGGAGATCCCGGTCAGGGCCAGGGAACTGCGCGGAGACGAGTACGAAGCGATGTGGAAACTGCTGCTGGAATTCTGGCCCGGTTACTCCATGGAGGAGCAAGCCGCTCGCCGTGTGTTACCGATTTTCGAGTTGAAGACAACCACTCGATAGGTTCGTACCATCCTTTCGGCCGGTGACTGGGTTACCGGCTTGTGCGAGGCTCGCTTGGTGTTACGCGCCGTGACGTCGACGGCGCGCCGAGCGACGTGGCCCATCACGTCGCCAGCCGAGGGAGGAGTCGTTTTGCCGAGATCCACAAGGAGGCCGGTGCGCGGTTTCGCACTGGTAGGGGCACTCGTGGCCGGCGCCGCGCTGACCGGGGCGTCCGGGACGGCGGTCGCCGCCCAGGAGGCCGGGACGCCCGCCGCCCGGATCGGCGCGACGGCGCCGGTGAACTGGGGTGCCTGCACGGCGGACCAGATCCGCGGTGTTCCCGCCGACCAGGCCGAGTTCTACAGCTGTGCGCGGTATCGCGTGCCGATCGACCACGACAACGCGGCGCTCGGCACCATCGACATCGCGATGCTGAAGCGGGCGGCGAAGACGCCCGACAAGAAGGTCGGTTCGCTGTTCCTCAACCCGGGCGGTCCCGGCGGTTCCGGTTTCCGGATGCCGATCGGCGCGGCGAACTACTTCCAGCCGCAGGTGCTGGACCGGTTCGACCTGATCGGGTTCGATCCGCGCGGGGTCGGGGCCAGCAACCCGCTCAAGTGCTTCACCACGCAGGAAGACGCGGACGACGTCTTCTCCGCGCAGATCCCCGTGCCGCTGACCCGGCAGGAGATCTCCGGGACGCTGGCCTCGTACCGCGACTACGGCCAGTTCTGCAAGAACAACGCGGGCGCGCTGCTGAACCACATGTCCACCAAGGACGTCGTGCGTGACCTCGACAAGATGCGGGCGGCCGTCGGCGACCAGAAGCTGACCTTCGTCGGCTTCTCGTACGGGACCCTGATCGGGTCGACGTACACGTCGATGTTCCCGAAGCAGAGCCGGGCGATCGTCATCGACGGCAACGTCGACCCGGCGCTGCGCACCAGCGACGGTGTGCAGTACGACCGCGAGCGCGCTCGCGGGTTCGAGACCGCGCTGGACGCCTTCCTGCGCAAGTGCGCGCAGGTCGGGCCGAAGTGCTCCTTCAGCCCAGGCACGCCGCGGGAGAAGTTCGACGAGATCCGCGACCAGCTGCGCCGGCAGCCGATCAAGCTGCCGGACGGGAGTAGCTACGACATCAACGCCTTCACCAGCACGGTGGCCGGGGTGCTGTACTCGCCGACGTCGTTCCCGCCGCTGGCCGACGACCTGCAGGCGCTGTACAACATCGTCCACCCGCCCGCGGCGCAGACGCAGACGGCACAGGCCGTCGAGCTGAAGGTGCTGCGGTCGGGGGCGAACGGGCGCGCGGACGTGAGCCCGGACAGCCCGTACACCGGTGACGACTCGTACTTCGCCGTGAACTGCTCGGACAAGAAGATCACGATCAAGCAGGAGAAGGTCCCCGAGATCGCCGCGAAGTGGGAGAAGGAATCGCCCACTTTCGGCCGCTACCAGGCGTTCTCGGACGTGGCGGCGTGCCCGGTGTGGCCGGCGAAGAAGCCTGACGTCTATCGCGGCCCGTGGCAGGCCAAGACCGACACCCCGGTGCTGGTCATCGGCAACTACTACGACCCGGCGACCCAGTACCTGTTCTCGAAGCGGATGGCCGACCAGCTGGGCAACGCCCGGTTGCTCTCGGTCGACGCCTTCGGGCACTGCATCCTTGGCGACTCGCTCGGGGTGGACAAGGTGACGGCCGACTACCTGATCGATCTGAAGGTCCCGGCCAACGGCCAGGTGTTCCAGCCGAACGTCCAGCCGTTCGAAACCACTGCCTGATCCTGGGCGAACGACCACAAAGGCCACCGTCTCGGCGGTGGCCTTCGTGGCGTCCGGGGACCGGTCCCCAACGCCCGGCCCTAGGGTTCCGGACGGGGAGGGCCGGATAGGCCGGACGACTGCTCGTCCAGGCCATCCGGGTGGGTAACCAGGGCACCGGCTTCGGCGTGGTCGCGGCCGCCGGTGCGCCTGGCTCACCCACCGGCCGACGAGGCTGAGGCATGCTGGACGGATGGATCCGGTCCGAATCGCCCGCCAGGTGGTCGAGGGTCGCTTTCCCGGCGCGAGGGCCGCGATTCTGGGCGGAAGCGCGATCACCGGATGGCGTACCGCGAGTTCGGATCTCGACATCGTCGTGATCCTCGACGGCCCACCCGCGCCGTACCGCGAAACGACCGAACACGACGGCGTGCCGGTGGAACTTTTCTGCCATACCACTGAGTCGTACGAGCGGTTCGCCGGTCAGGAGACGGCGAACCGCCGCTCGCCTCTCCTGCACATGTGCGCTGAGGGTGTCGTTCTCCTCGATCGCGACGGCTTCGGGTGTCGGACCCGGGCGGAAGCCCGGGCGCGACTGCGCGCCGGGCCTCCGCCGTTGTCCGCGGCCGAACTGGAGGAGCATCGTTATCTGCTCACCGACCTTCTGGACGATCTTGACGGGGCCGACGAACTGATCTTCATCGCCGATCGGCTGTTGACCGCTGTGGCCGAGCTGATCCTCCTGGCCGGGGGACGATGGCGATCCCACGGCAAATGGCTCCTGCGACGGCTTCGAGAGGCCGATCCGGAGACCTGCCGGGAACTCCTGCTCGGCTACCGGCAGGTCGTATGCAGTGGGGATCGGGCTCTGATGCGGCGGGTCGCCGCCGCGGTCCTCGACGGTGCGGGAGGCCGTCTTCTGGTGGGTTACCGGCGAGACGCGCCTTCCGGCTTCAGACGTTGACGCTCGCGTAGGCGTCGAGACCGTAGTTCGCCGCGTACGCGTTCTCGACCCCGACCAGGAGGTCGACGACCTCGAAGTACCGGTCCCAGAAGGGCGTCTCACGCAGCGCCTCGATGAGCGACTGGTACGAGTGATGGTCCTCCGCCTCCCATACCCACACGTCGGTCACGCGCGCGGAGTAGAACTCCGTGTCGAAGAACCGGGACCGGACACCTTTCACCTTGCTCTCGATCACCGGGAGGATTTCGGTCTTGAAGGACTCCACCCGTTGCTCGACGGTGAGGCCGAGCCATTCCGGTGTGGTCTTCACCAGCATGAACGCGGTCACTTCGGACATGGTGTTTCCTTTCGGTCACCGGTTTCGATGTCCTGGGTCATGGGCTCCGTACGGGGTTCACTTGAGGAGTTCTCGGGAACGCGCCCAGTCGTGCTTGTTCGCCAGAGGCCGTCGAGATCGTCCAGGTCGTCGCCGCGGATCCGGGACGGCCGAGCCGATCCAGCCGGTCGCCCCGGTGACGGATACCTGCATGGAAGCTCCTTCTACTGGGGGTTACGGGAAAGCCTTGATTGCAGGACGACGAGCGCCCCGAGGACGAGCACGCTGACGCCGATCACCCGGAGGGCCGTGCTCGCGCCGGTGACGAACGCGGAGATCACTTCGGGAGAGCGGCCGGGGACGGTTGCCAGCGCCTGCGCCACGGTGTGCGGATCGCGGTCCGCGCGGACATCGGACGGCAGCGCGGCGACGAACCGTCCGGTGAGGATGGTGCCGATGACCGCGACACCGAGCGCGCTGCCGAATTCCCGGGTGGTGGCCTGCAGCCCGGCACCGACACCGGCCTGGGCGGGAGGCAGCGAACCGGAGATCGCGGCGGAAAGCGTCGGAAGGGCCAGCGTGACACCGATCCCGGTCACCACGAGCCAGGCCGCGTAGACCGGGTACGGAGTCGAAGAGTCACTTGTGGACAGGCCGACGAGGCCGCAGCCGCAGAAGACGAAGGCGATGGCGACAGTGGCGTCGACGCCGGCGCGCCGGACGAGTTTGCCGACGTGCCGCGCGCCGAGGATGACCGGGACGGTCAGCGGGATGATCCCGAGCCCGGTCAGCAGCACACTGAATCCCTTGCCGTACTGGAGGAAGGACGCGTTGACGTAGAACAGCGCGAACATCCCGAAGAAGATCGCGGTCATGCCGAGGCAGGCACTGCGCAGCGCGGGCACGCGGAACAACCGGGGATCGAGCAGGGGGTGCTCGGCCTTCAGTTCCACGAACGTCCACAGGGCGAAGAGCGCGACCGCACCGGCGAACCCGGACAGAACGATCGGGCTACCCCAACCCGCTTCAGGTCCCTCGACAATGCCGAGCAGTAACGCGACCGACGCGCCGACGAGCAGGACGGCGCCGAGCGGACTGAGCGGCCGGTCGTGCCGCGGGGACACCGGCGCGATCCGGGCGGCCAGCGCGAGGAGCACCAGGGAGAGCGGGACGGCGGCCGCGAACAGCCATCGCCACGATCCTCCTGTCAGCACCGCTCCGCCACCGACGTTCCCCAGGACACCGCCGATCCCGGTCATCGAGGCCCAGGTCGCGATGGTCACGCCCTTGCGTTCGGCGGGGACGGCGTGCAGCAGGACGGCGAGGGTGTTGGGCAGCACCGCGGCGGCCCCGATCCCCGTGATCGCCCGGCCCGCCAGCAGGAAAGGCACGGTGGGCGCGAGCGCGGACAGCAGCGCACCGAGGGCGAACAGCGCCAGGCCGGCGAGCAGGACACCCTTGCGGCCGAAGCGGTCGCCCGCCGCTCCGCCGGGGATCACGAGACAGGCGAAGAAGATGACGTAGGTGTCGACGATCCAGATCAGTGCCGACGCGGACGGGTGAAGCTCGCTCGCGGCCAGCATCGGGACGGCGAGGTTGATCGCGGCGACCATCCCGACCACGAGCACGACACAGGCGCACATGGCGGTCAGCAGGCCGCGCGGGTCCGTTGCGACTTCGGGAGCGTCGCGGACTTGAAGTCGGAGTGGCATGTCCACGACGCTAGGGGCCAGCGCATTCTTCGTGCCACGCAACTTTCACAACCCAGAGTTGCGTACGATGCAACAATGGCCGATCAGCTGGACCTCAACCTCTTGCGCGTGTTCGACGCGTTGCTGCGAGAGGGCAGCGTGACGGCGGCGGCCGAACGGCTGCACCTGTCGATCCCCGCGGCCAGCCGGGCGCTGGGCCGGTTGCGGCGGGCGATGGGCGACCCGATCCTGGTGCGCGCCGGCCGCGGGATGGTGCCGACGCCGTTCGCGCTCCGGACGGCCCCGCGGGTGCGGTCCCTGCTCGACGAGGCGTCGGCCCTGATCAGCGCCGACCGCGAGCTGGCGATCGGCGACCTCGAACGGACCTTCACCATCCGCATCAACGACGGTGTCGCCGCCACACTGGTGACAGCCGCCGCCGAGGCGACCGCCGCGGTCGCGCCTGGCGTCGTCCTGCGTTTCGTCGCCGAAGGCAGCGAAAGCACCGAGGCCCTGCGGGACGGTTCGGTGGACCTGGACATCGGCGCGGGCGACATCGCCGCGCCCGACATCCGTTCGACGCTGCTGTACCGCGAACGAGTGGTCGCGATCGTCAGGGCGGACGGCCCGCTCGGCGGCGTGCGCCGCCCGACGTTGAGACAGCTTTGCCGGTATCCGCACGTTTCCGCCTCACGGCGCGGGCGAGGCAGGGGACCGCTCGACGACGTGCTCGAGGCGGCCGGTCTCCAGCGCCGGGTCGCGGCGGTCGTCCCCACCTCCGCCGTCGCCGCGTTCCTGGTCGCGTCGAGCGACTACATCGGGCTAGCGCCCCAGCGGCTCGCCGAGCAGTACGGCCGGTCGCTCGGAATCCGCTGGTTCCCGGTCCCCGCGGAACTTCCGCCCATCGAGGTCTGCCAGCTCTGGCACGCGCGACTCGACGCCGACCCCGCCCAGCGCTGGCTGCGTGACACGATCCACGCCGCGCTCGGCTCGTCCGGTGGTACAGTCCCGAAGGTTGATCAACACCGATCGAGTACGGAAGCGAGGTGAGCGGCACATGCCGGAAGACAGTTCTGGACCGACCGGACATGGTCGCCGTTCACCCGTGTGCGCGGTGCGCTGACCTTCACCGGTCTCCTTTCCCTGTCTGGCTTTGTGTACGCACGCCAGAAAAGAGCCGGAATCATGAACACCTTCGAAATGCTGCTCAGGGTCGGCACCGGCGTCGGCCTCGGCGCCGTCATCGGCATCGAGCGCCAGTACCGCGCCCGGATGGCCGGACTCCGCACCAACGCCCTCGTCGCCGTCGGCGCGACGCTCTTCGTTCTGTTGTCCGCCCACGGTTTCGGCGGGCTGAACACCAGCGGCGACGCCGACCCGACGCGCGTCGCGGCCCAGATCGTCTCTGGTATCGGTTTCCTCGGCGCCGGGGTGATCCTGCGGGACGGGCTGAACGTGCGCGGGCTCAACACGGCGGCCACGCTGTGGTGCTCGGCGGCCGTCGGATCCCTTGCGGGAGCGGGACTTTACGTCGTCGCGCTCGCCGGGACCGTGGTGATCGTCGGGGTCAACGTGCTGTTGCGCCCGCTCGGCCGCGTCGTCGACCGCCGCCCGGAGCACCGGGAAGACGACCTCGTGAGTGGTAGGGACGGTTCTATTGAGGGGTAAGTCAAAGGTGGCGTGACCGAGCCTCTGCGGTGAAGGACCACTTCGGTGGGTCAAGGCAGAGAAGTGGCCTTCGCGGCGTGGTTCCGGACTGGCCGACAGGAATCAGTTGCGCTCTTCAGTGTCCACAAAGGTCGCCTTCCAGCGACGAAATGCGCGCTTCAAGGTCATATGCCCGGTTTGGCGAGGGGGTCGTGAGTGGCAAAGAGGGTTAGAAGATCGGAAGAGC
>NZ_CP150484.1:5523125-5534928 GCF_037997115.1 Amycolatopsis coloradensis | reverse complement strand
GGAATCAGAGTCCCTCAAGGAGGCCTTCACAGCTTTTCGGCGTGATCACTTGACAGGCGCCGACGTCTGCCTGCACCCTTTCACTACTTAATTAGTGAAAGGGTGTTGCCAGTGGTCACCTTCCACCTGGACAAGGGCTCGGGCGTCGCGACGTACGTTCAGCTCGTCCAGCAGGTCAAGAACGCCCTCCGCCTGGGCTTGCTGGAGTCGGGGGACCGGCTGCCGACGGCGAAGGAAGTGGTCGCCGAGCTGGCGATCAATCCCAACACCGTCCTCAAGGCCTATCGCGAGCTGGAACGCGAAGGGCTCGTCGAGGGAAAGCCGGGCCTCGGCACCTTCGTCAAGAAGACGCTCGGAGGCGCTTCGTTCGCGGAGCACACCCGCTTGCGGAAGAGCCTCGCAGCGTGGGTCCGCGACGCACGCGAATCGGGGCTGGATCAGGAAGACGTCGAGGCGCTGTTCACCTCGGTGGTGGTCGATGGCTTTCGAGGGGAGCGGACGGCATGACCGATGAATCCGTCATCGAGGCGACCGGACTCGGCAAGCGCTACCGCCGCAAGTGGGCGCTGCGCGACTGTTCCCTGGCCGTCCCGAAAGGGCGCGTCGTCGCGCTGGTCGGGCCCAACGGCGCGGGCAAGACGACCTTCCTGCACCTGGCCGTCGGACTGCTCGACGCGACCCTCGGCTCGGTCGCGATCCAGGGCACCGCCGCCTTCCTCGCGCAGGACAAGCCGTTGTATTCCGGCTTCAGCATCGCGGAGATGCTCAAGTTCGGCAGACGCCTCAACCCCGGATGGGACGACGAGTTCGCGCTCAAGCGTATCGATTCACTCGGGCTTCCCTTACGGCACAAGGTCGGCAAGCTCTCCGGCGGGCAGCGCGCGCAGGTGGCCCTCACCCTGGCCCTCGCGAAACGCCCGGACCTCCTGGTGCTCGACGAGCCGCTCGCGAACCTCGACCCCCTGGCCCGGCACGAGGTCATGCGGGGGTTGATGGAGGCGGTCGCCGAGACCGGGATGACCGTCCTGCTCTCGTCCCACGTCGTCTCCGATCTGGAGAACACCTGCGACTGGCTGATCGTCCTCAACGGTGGTCGTGTCCAGGTCAGCGGCGACATCGACGAACTCGTCGCCGGGCACCGGACCTTGGTCGGCCCCGCCGAGGAGGCCGACGCGCTGGCCAGGCGGGTCGCGATCGTGGACGAGGCCAGGGCGGGGAGGCAGGCGACCGTGTTCGCCCGCACCGAACCGGTCCCGCTGGGTCCACAGTGGACCGAACGGCCGGCGAACCTGGAGGAAGTGGTGCTCGCCTACCTGCGGCGGCCCGAATCCGCGAGCCTGCCTCGCCCGACACTGGCTTCGGCGTAAGGGGGAACGATGCTCTGGCTCACCTACCGTCAGCACCGGATGCAGCTGATGATCACCGCCGGTCTGCTCGTCGCCGTCGGAATCATCTTGCTGGTCAACGGAAACGCCGCCGCGGACAGTCCGGCCCCGGCGAAGCTCTTCGCGGATCTGTACCAGTACCTCTCCTGGCTCCAGGTCGTCCCGGTCGCGATCGGCGTCTTTTGGGGCGCCCCGCTGGTCGCGGCCGAATTCGAACGCGGCACCACGAAACTCGCCTGGACCCAGTCGATCTCACGGTTCCACTGGCTCGGAGTGAAACTGGCCTTCCTCGCCGTTCTCGCCACCCTCGGCGGGCTCGCGTTCGGCGCGATGATGCAGCGCTGGGTGGAGGTCTTCCCGGCCGATCGCGGCGACACCGCCTTCACCAGCCGTTTCGACAACCCGGTCCTGTTCACGATGACCGGCGTCGCGCCGGGCGCGTGGTGGCTCTTCGGGTTCGTGCTCGGCACCGCCGCGGGCGCGCTCATCCGCAAGACCCTGCCCGCCATCGCCGTCACCATCGCGGTGTCGGTGGGCCTGATGATCGGCCTGAGCAACGTTCGTGACGGCTACGCGGAACCCCGGCTCGTCGCGCTGGGCGCGGAACCCGCGGGCCGGGTCGTCGAGATGGTCAGGGACGCCGCCGGCGAGATCACCGCGCTCAAGGTCCTGCCCGCGGACTGGTACTGGCGCTTCCAGTGGACCGAAGCCGCGATCCTGACGGGCGTCTCGCTGCTGCTGGCCGTCGCCGCGACCTTCGCCATCCGCCGCCGCTCCTAGAAAGGGGTAAGTCAAATGTGGCGTGACCGAGCCTCTGCGGTGAAGGACCCCTTCGCTGGGTCTAGTCAGAGAAGCAGCCTTCGCGGCGTGGTGCTGGACTGGCCGACAGGAGCCAGCCAGCTGCCCTCTGGTGTCCACAAGGGACGCTTTCCGGCAGCGAAAGGTCTGCTTCAAGGTCATATGCCCGGTTGGTGAGGGTGTCGTCGAACTGCGCAAATCGCCCAACTCGGGCACTGACACCTCGAAAATGTCCCTTATGGACAGTCGGGAAGGTGTCTCTTCGGCGAGTCCCGCTCCTGCCGCCAACTCCGGCACGCCACATTTGCCTTACCCTGCTTTAGGGCCATCCTCGCCACTCACGAGCAGGCCAGGAAATCCAGCACCATCCGGGAAAACTCGGCGGGCTGCTCCAGATTGATCATATGCGCGACCCCGGGGACGACCAGTTTCCGGGCGTCGCGTGCTTCGCTTTCGATCTGGCAGGCGATGGCGAGAACGTCCGAGGAATCCAGATCTCCCACCAAGGTCAAAGTGCGGGGGGTCAGCTCGCCGGTGCGCTCGATGGCCCGAAGCTCGTCCATCAGCGTGAAGCCCGAGAGCCCGTGCCGGACGACCGTCTGCGTGTACATCTCCTGGCACAGCCGCCGGACTTCCTGATCGACGTCCGCGGGCGCGCGCCGCGGCCCGTCCACCCACATGCGCAGGATGCATTCGATGGCGCCCGGGAGATCACCCCGCGCACCCGCCTCTTCGAGCTTCTTGGTCTGCTCCAGGACGAAGGGATCCTTCGTCACCATCGCGCTGAGGCCGGTGGCGACGAGCACGAGGTTCTCGACCAGATCCGGATAGGTCAGCGCGAAGTCGACCGCGATCCGGCCACCACCGGACAAGCCGACCAGTGACGCGCGGGGGAGTCCCAGCGCCGTCATCAGCTCGCGGAGATCCTCGTAGTGGCTGAATCGCTTCGTCGGCGTGGACGACTCGCCGTGCCCGCGCGCGTCGTACCGGATGGCGGTGTGGTGGCGTTCGAGCGCCGTCATCGCCGCGTCCCACATCCGGGAGTCGAGGATCCCGCCGTGCAGCAGGATCACCGGATCGCCATCGCCCCGGACTTCGTACGCCAATTCGCCGTTTTCGACCTGAACTCTCCCCGTGGTCATACCGCACGGTACCGAAGAACGCGAAAGGCCCCTTTCCCCAAAGTGCGGGGAAAGGGGCCTCGTGCGTAGTGCTTACGCCTGGGTCATCTTCCGCAGGACGTACTGCAGGATGCCGCCGTTGCGGTAGTAGTCCGCCTCACCCGGGGTGTCGATGCGGACGTCCGCGTCGAACTCCACCTTGGTGCCGTCGGTCTTCGTCGCGGTGACGTGGACCGTGCGCGGGGTCTCGCCGTCGTTCAGCTTAGTGATGCCCGAGATGTCGAACGTCTCGGTGCCGTCGAGGCCGAGCGACGAGGCCGACTCGCCCGCCGGGAACTGCAGCGGGATGACGCCCATGCCGATCAGGTTCGACCGGTGGATGCGCTCGAACGACTCGGTGATCACCGCGCGCACACCCAGCAGGCGCGTGCCCTTGGCCGCCCAGTCACGGGACGAACCGGAGCCGTACTCCTTGCCGCCCAGGACGACCAGCGGGATGTCCTGCGCCGCGTAGTTCTGCGCCGCGTCGTAGATGAACGCCTGCGGGGCGTCGTCCTGGGTGAAGTCGCGGGTGTAGCCGCCCTGCACGTCGTCCAGCAGCTGGTTGCGCAGCCGGATGTTCGCGAAGGTGCCGCGGATCATGACCTCGTGGTTACCGCGACGCGAGCCGTAGGAGTTGAAGTCCTTCTTCTCCACGCCGTGCTCGGTCAGGTACTGCGCGGCCGGGGTGCCCGGCTTGATCGCGCCGGCGGGGGAGATGTGGTCGGTGGTGACCGAGTCGCCCAGCTTCGCCAGCACGCGCGCGCCGGAGATGTCGGTGACCGGGGCGGGCTCCGCCTGCATGCCCTCGAAGTACGGAGGCTTCCGGACGTAGGTGGACTCCGCGTCCCAGTCGAAGGTCTTGCCCTCCGGGGTCGGCAGCGACTTCCACCGCTCGCCACCGTCGAAGACGTCGGCGTAGTCCTTGGTGAACATCTCCTGCGTGATCGCGTAGTCGATGGTCTCCTGGATCTCCTTGGCCGACGGCCAGATGTCCTTCAGGAAGACGTCGTTGCCGTCGGTGTCCTTGCCGAGCGGCTGGGCCTCGAAGTCGAAGTCCATCGTGCCGGCGAGCGCGTACGCGATGACCAGCGGCGGCGACGCCAGGTAGTTCATCTTCACGTCGGGGTTGATGCGGCCTTCGAAGTTCCGGTTGCCCGAGAGCACCGAAACCGCGGTGAGGTCGTTCTCCTGGATCGCCGCGGAGATCTCGTCCGAGAGCGGGCCGGAGTTGCCGATGCAGGTGGTGCAGCCGTAGCCGACCAGGTGGTAGCCCAGCTTCTCCAGGTACGGCCAGAGACCGGCCTTGTCGTAGTAGTCGGTGACGACCTGCGAACCCGGCGCCATCGAGGTCTTGACCCACGGCTTGACCGCGAGACCCTTGTCGACCGCGTTCCGGGCGAGCAGCGCCGCGCCGAGCATGACCGACGGGTTGGACGTGTTGGTGCAGGAGGTGATCGAGGCGATCACCACGGCGCCGTGGTCGAGGATGAACTCGCCGCGGTCGGGGGTGCTGACCTTGATCGGGTTGGTCGGGCGGCCGCTGTGGCCGTTCGCCGCAGACTGGATGTCGACCGCGCCCTCGTCCTTGAACGAGAGGGCGGCCGGGTCGCTGGCCGGGAACGACTCCTCGACGGCTTCGTCCACGTTGGTGTGCGGGACCTCTTCGCCGCCCACGTAGTCGTGGATCGACTTGCGGAACGAGTTCTTCGCGTCGGTGAGCTCGATGCGGTCCTGCGGTCGCTTCGGGCCGGCGATCGACGGGACGACCGTCGACAGGTCCAGCTCGATGTACTCGGAGTACTCCGGCTCGTGCGACGGGTCGTGCCAGAGGCCCTGCTCCTTGGCGTAGGCCTCGACGAGCGCGACCTGCTCCTCGGAGCGGCCGGTGAGCTTGAGGTAGCGGACGGTCTCCTCGTCGATCGGGAAGATCGCCGCGGTGGAGCCGAACTCCGGGCTCATGTTGCCGATGGTGGCGCGGTTGGCCAGCGGCACCGCGCCGACGCTCTCGCCGTAGAACTCGACGAACTTGCTGACCACACCGTGCTTGCGCAGCATTTCGGTGATGGTGAGCACGACGTCGGTGGCGGTCACGCCGGTCGGGATCTCGCCGGTGAGCTTGAAGCCCACGACGCGCGGGATGAGCATGGAGACCGGCTGGCCGAGCATGGCCGCCTCGGCCTCGATGCCACCGACGCCCCAGCCCAGCACGCCGAGGCCGTTGACCATGGTGGTGTGCGAGTCGGTGCCGACGCAGGAGTCGGGGTACGCCTGGCCGTTGCGGGCCATCACCGTGCGCGCGAGGTGCTCGATGTTGACCTGGTGCACGATGCCGGTGCCCGGCGGGACGACCTTGAACTCGTCGAAGGCGCCCTGGCCCCAGCGCAGGAACTGGTAGCGCTCGCGGTTGCGCTCGTACTCGATCTCGACGTTGCGCTCGAAGGCGTCGGCGCGGCCGAAGACGTCGATGATGACGGAGTGGTCGATGACCAGCTCGGCGGGGGCGAGCGGGTTGACCTTGTCCGGGTCGCCGCCGAGGTCGGTGACGGCCTCGCGCATGGTGGCGAGGTCGACGACGCAGGGCACGCCGGTGAAGTCCTGCATGATCACGCGGGCGGGCGTGAACTGGATCTCGATCGACGGGTCGGCCTTGGCGTCCCAGTTGCCGAGCGCGCGGATGTGGTCGGCGGTGATGTTCGCGCCGTCCTCGGTCCGCAGCAGGTTCTCGAGCAGGATCTTCAGGCTGTAGGGAAGGCGCTGGGAGCCCTCGACCTTGTTCAGGCGGAACACCTCGTAGGAGGCGTCGCCCACCTTCAGCGTGTCTTTGGCGCCGAAGCTGTCCTTGCTGGCGGGTGCGGTCACTTCTAACTCCAGTGGCGGGTCAGTTCGGTGAGTTCTCCAGGCCGTTCGGGTCGGCCGGGAGCGAGTCTTGCGCACCCCCACCGTAGGTCCGGACGCGGGATGGCACACCTCGTTCGTCTCCTCAAACAGTACGCCCGTCCTTTTTTGAATTCAAGTCGCCCCCCGGTTCCGGACCCTTCCCGCTCACTTTGACCGGCAAGCCGACACGCGGGTCAGGAACGTCTCATCCACCTGCGGCCGTTCGAGTGACGAAACGTTCGTCTGTTCGTCCCCCGTTGAGGGGAAATGGTGCCTACGGTGTGTAAGTTCCTGGTGGTGCTTCTGGTAATGCTGTGACGGCAGTGGCACAGTGAGGTCGTTGTTCAAGATCAGGAGGTGGGCGGATCGTGCGTGGTGAAGCCGGGTCTGGGGCACGCGCCCGCCGTGGCGTGACCATCGGCGCGCTCGGCATCGCCCTGTTGCTCGGGGTGACGGGTACCGCCGTTGCGGTACCGCCGCCCCCGCCGAATCCCAGCGACTCCGAGATCAACTCCAGCAAGGCCGACGCCAACGCCAAGGCGGGCGACGTCGGCAGGCTCACGAACCAGCTGGCCCAGGCCGAGTCGAAGCTCGCCCAGCTCAACGACGACGTCGAGCTGAAGATGGAAGAGGCCAACAAGGCGAGGGTCGACGCGGAGACCGCGCAGGACGAAGCCGCACAGGCCGATCGCGACGCGCAGGCCGCGCGCACCGAATCCGACGCGGCGCAGGCCGCCATCGACAAGGCCCGCGCCGACCTCGACAGGTTCGCCGCCGCCAGCTTCCAGCAGGGCAGCAAGATCGGCTCGGTTTCGGCATACCTGACGGCCAACAGCCCGAAGGAACTGCTCGGCCGCGCCCAGATGCTCGACGCGGTCGGCGGCAGCAGGCTCAACGCGCTCGACACGATGAAGCGCGCGCAGACGGACAAGTCCAACAAGGACGCGACCGCGCGCAAGAAACTGGAGATCGCGCAGGAGCGCAAACGCGCGGCGGAGGCGGCCAAGCACGAGGCCGACAACGCCCAAAGCGCCGCGCAGCACGCGCAGGACACCCAGGCCGCGCAGAACGAGAGGCTCGAAGCCGACAAGGCGAGCGTCGAGAAGCAGCTCTTCGAAGCGCAGCAGAAGGTCAGCGGCCTGCAGGGGCAGCGGCAGCGCTACGAGGACTGGAAGGCGCAGAAGGCACGCGAGGACGAGGAGCGTGCCCGTCAGGCCGCTCTCGCCGCGTCGAGGCCCAGCCCCAGCCAAGGCGGGGGTGGCCGCCCGACGGGCAGGCCCGTCCAGTCGGCCCCCGCCGGAGCGAGCGTCGAAGCCGTCGTCCGGCGCGCTTTGTCGCAGCTCGGAGTGGTGTACGCCTGGGGTGGCGGCAACACGTCCGGCCCGACGCGCGGTATCCGCGACGGTGGTACGGCGGACCGTTACGGCGACTACAACAAGATCGGCTTCGACTGCTCGGGCCTGATGATCTACGCGTTCGCCGGGGTGAAGTCGCTCCCGCACTACAGCGGCTATCAGTACAACGCCGGGCGGAAGGTGCCGCTCTCCCAGATGCGCCGCGGCGACATGCTCTTCTGGGGCGGCAGCGCGCGGGGTATCCACCACGTCGCGATGTACCTCGGGAACGGGCAGATGGTCGAGGCGCCGCAGTCCGGTCTGCGGGTCCGCATCGCGCCGGTGCGCTACGGCGGAATCATGCCGTACGCGACCCGCTTGATCGGCTAGGCGTGACGTACGCGGGGATCGTGCTGGCGGGCGGTGCTGCGCGTCGCCTGTCCGGTGTGGACAAACCCGCGCTCCCTGTCGGCGGAAAGCCGTTGCTGTCCAGGGCTTTGGCCGCGCTCGCGGACGCGGACCCGGTGATCGTCGTCGGCCCGGAACGACCGGGATTCGGCGACGTCGTCTGGACCCGGGAGTCCTCACCCGGTACGGGACCGGTGGCCGCGCTGGCCGCCGGGCTCGCGTTGGTGCGCTCGGACCTCGTCGTGGTGCTGGCCGGTGATCTCGCGGGCGTCCGGAAGTCCACTGTGGACCGGCTGCTGGCCGGGCTCGGCCGGGCTTCGGGCGCGGTGCTGGTCGACGCCTCGGGGGAGCGGCAATGGCTGCTCGGCGCCTGGCGCGTGGAGGCATTGCGCGACGCGCTGCCGGAGACGGTGGAGAACGCGTCGCTGCGGCGGACGCTGGGCGGGCTGGAGATCGTCGAGGTGCCCGAGGAGCCTGGCGAGAGCGAAGACATCGACACGCCAGAGGATCTGGACCGGCTCTCTTAGGGCGGTCGTGAGTGGTATGGACGGTTCTAACCGTTCCTGCCACTCACGAGACCCGACCGGCTCGATACCTGCGCCATAGTCGTGGCGGTGGTTCGCCGTAGGCTCCAGCAGGCGTCGCCGAGGCCTTCACAGCCGTCATACCGCTGATCGGGTTGGCTACCGTCACGAACGGCTGTGTCACCGACCACTACGGTCACATCCGGACACAAGTACGCAAGCGGGGAACACAGGAGGCACAGTGACCGAGCCCGGCTACGCCGACGGCGCGCAGCAGCAGCCCGGAACGCCGGCGCGGGACGCCCAGTTGCTTGAGCGGACCGTGTTCGAGGTCAAGCGGATCATCGTCGGCCAGGACAGGCTGGTCGAGCGGATGCTGGTCGGCCTGCTGGCCAGGGGGCACCTCCTGCTCGAAGGCGTTCCCGGTGTCGCGAAGACCCTCGCCGTCGAGACCTTCGCGCGAGTGGTCGGCGGTTCGTTCTCGCGGGTGCAGTTCACCCCGGACCTGGTCCCCGCCGACATCCTCGGCACCCGGATCTACCGCCAGGGCGCCGAGCGGTTCGACGTCGAACTCGGCCCGGTGGTGGCGAACTTCGTTCTCGCCGACGAGATCAACCGCGCGCCGGCGAAGGTGCAGTCGGCGATGCTGGAGGTGATGGCCGAGCGGCACGTGTCGATCGGCGGCCAGACCTTCCCGATGCCCGACCCGTTCCTCGTGCTCGCCACGCAGAACCCGATCGAGAACGAGGGTGTGTACCCGCTGCCCGAGGCGCAGCGCGACCGCTTCCTCTTCAAGATCGTCGTCGAGTACCCGACGGCCGAGGAAGAGCGGGAGATCATCTACCGGATGGGCGTCACCCCGCCGACGCCGCAAGAGGTACTGACCCCGGCCGAACTGGTCCGCCTGCAGAACGTCGCTTCGCAGGTCTTCGTGCACCACGCGCTGGTCGACTACGTCGTCCGCCTCGTGCTCACCACTCGTACGCCGAACGACCACGGCCTCGCCGACGTCGCGGGCTGGGTGTCCTACGGTGCCTCGCCGCGGGCCAGCCTCGGCATCATCGCCGCGGCCCGCGCGCTGGCGCTGGTCCGCGGCCGGGACTACGTGCTGCCGCAGGACGTCGTCGACGTCGTTCCCGACGTGCTGCGCCACCGGCTCGTGCTGTCCTACGACGCGCTGGCCGACGGTGTGCCCATCGACCACATCATCACGCGGGTGCTGCAGACCGTGCCGCTGCCGCAGGTCTCGGCCCGTCCGCAGGGCGGCGCCGGGCAGGGCGGCCCGGTCCCGGCCGGCGCACCGGTCAGGTAGGGAAGCGAGCGTGAAGAACGAGAAGGGCGAACGTCCTTCCTGGGCTCCGCCGGTACTCCGCGGGGAGCGGATGGAGGCGGGCCTGCGCACACTCGAACTCGACGTGCGCCGCCGCCTCGACGGTCTGCTGCAGGGAAACCATCTCGGCCTGGTGCCGGGGCCCGGTTCGGAACCGGGGGAGGCCCGGCCGTACCAGCCCGGTGACGACGTCCGCCGGATGGACTGGGCGGTCACCGCGCGGACGACGAGCCCGCATATCCGGGAGACCGTCGCCGACCGTGAGCTGGAGACGTGGCTGGTGGCGGACGTGTCCGCGAGCCTCGACTTCGGCACCGCGCTGTGCGAGAAGCGAGACCTGGTCGTCTGCGCGACGGCCGCGGTCGCCCATCTGACCGGCGGTGGCGGCAACCGGATCGGTGCGCTCGTCTCCAACGGGGCGGGCAACATCACGCGAATTCCGGCGCGTGGCGGCCTCCCGCACGCGCGAGGGCTGGTCCGCAAGATCGCCGAGACCCCGCGCGCCGAGGAAGGTGTCCGCGGGGATCTCGCCGCGGCACTGGAAAAACTGCGCCGTCCGCCCCGCCGTCGCGGGCTCGCCGTCGTGATCTCCGACTTCCTCGGCGACACCGAATGGCAGCGGCCGTTGCGCGCGCTCGGCGGGCACCACGACCTCATCGCCATCGAAGTCCTCGACCCGCGCGACATCGACCTGCCCGACGTGGGCACCGTCGTGCTGGCCGACCCGGAGACAGGGAAACAGCGCGAAGTGCACGCTTCGGCCTTGCTGCGCAAGGAATTCGGCGCCGCGGCGCACGCTCACCGGCAGGAGGTCGCGGCCGCGCTGCGCCGGGCCGGTGCCGCGCATCTGGTGCTGCGCACCGATTCGGACTGGATCGCGGACATGGTCCGGTTCGTGGTGGCCCGCAAGCGCCGCTGGTCCGGTGGTGTCGCGTGAGCCTCACCGGATTCGCCTCGCCGTGGTGGTTCCTGCTGCTGCTGGCGGTCGCCGCGGTGGCCGTGGGCTACGTGCTTTCCCAGCGCGCGCGGCGCAAGCGCACCATGCGGTTCGCCAACCTGGAACTGCTGGAGAAGGTCGCGCCGAAGAGCCAGGGATGGGTGCGGCACGTTCCCGCCATCCTGATCGTGCTTTCGCTGCTGGTGCTCACCGTCGCGCTCGCGGGGCCGACGGCCGAGCAGAAGGTGCCCCGCAACCGGGCCACCGTGATGCTGGTGATCGACACCTCGCTGTCGATGGAGGCGACCGACGTCGCCCCGACCCGGCTGAAGGCGGCCCAGGAGTCGGCGCGTTCGTTCGCGCAGAACATGACCCCGGGGGTGAACCTCGGGCTGATCTCCTTCGCCGGGACGGCGACCGTGCTGGTCGCGCCGACCACCGATCGCGGCGGCGTGGTGAAGGCGATCGACAATCTCAAGCTGGCGCAGTCGACGGCCACCGGCGAAGGGATTTTCGCCGCGTTGCAGTCGATCGAGAGCTTTTCGGCGATCGTGGGCGGCGCGGAAGGCCCGCCGCCCGCACGCATCGTCCTGATGAGTGACGGCAAGCAGACAGTCCCGGACGACCTGTACGCCCCGCGAGGCGGCTACACGGCGGCGCAGGCGGCGAAGCAGGCTCAGGTGCCGATCTCGTCGATCTCGTTCGGCACCACACACGGTTCGGTCGACATCGACGGCAAACCGCAGGACGTGAAGGTCGACGACGAATCGCTGGAGGAGATCGCCCGGCTTTCGGGCGGCGACTTCTACAAGGCGGCGAGCGCGGACGAGCTGAAACGCGTGTACGACGACCTCGGCGAGCAGATCGGATACGAGCTCAAGGACGCCGACGCGAGCAGGCCTTGGGTGATTCTGGGGACGCTGGTGCTGATGATCGGTGCCGCGGCTTCGCTCTTCCTGGGGCAGCGACTGCCGTAGACGCTCGGGCTCTGCGATGAAGGGGCCTTTCATAGCAAAATTTGCTATGAAAGGCCGGAAACCGTGAGCG
>NZ_CP150484.1:5439365-5523115 GCF_037997115.1 Amycolatopsis coloradensis | reverse complement strand
TGGAAATTGACTTGGATAAAGTGCCTTTGAAATACCAGGGGCTCAACGGTACTGAAATTGCTATCTCTGAATCACAAGAACGCATGTCCGTTGTGGTTCGACCTCAAGATGCGGATGCCTTCATCGCTGAATGTGCCAAAGAAAATATCGATGCGGTTGTGGTTGCCACTGTGACTGAAAAAGCAAATCTTGTCATGACTTGGAAAAGGCCCCTTCATCGCAGTGGGGCTGCGTCTCAGGGAGTCGCGAAGCCGTTCTGCCGCCAAGCCTCGTACACGCTGATCGCAGCGGTGTTCGAGAGGTTCAGAGACCGGCTCGACGGCAGCATCGGCAGCCGCACCCGGTCGGTCACCTGCGGGGATTCCTGGATCTCGGCGGGCAGCCCCGCCGACTCCGGCCCGAACATCAGGACGTCACCGGGCTCGTACGCGACGTCGGTGTGCAGCCGCGTCGCCGAAGCGCTGAACGCGTAGACCCGCGCCGGGAGGAGCGCCGCCCAGGCGGCGTCGAGATCCGCGTGGACGTGGACACGTGCGAGGTCGTGGTAGTCGAGCCCCGCGCGCCGTAACTGCTTGTCCTCCAGCGTGAAACCGAGCGGCTCCACCAGATGGAGCTCGCAGCCGGTGTTCGCGGTCAAGCGGATCGCGTTACCCGTGTTGGGCGGGATTTCCGGGCGGTAGAACAGGATGCGGAACACGAGGGTTGATCGTCTTTCGTTCACGGGCGCTTCGCCTGAGCGCGGCCGGGTGGCCATCAAGCCGGACGAGCATGAGGCCCGCCCGTGACCATCCCACCACAGGAGGGCTTCATGCCTTCGCTCCCTCACCCCCTGTCGCGGCGTCGCTTCCTCGGATATGGCTCCGCCGGCGCGGCCGCAGTCCTGCTGGGGACCGGTGCCTGGAACGCCGCCGGCGCGATGCCGCTCGCCAGCGGTGCCGGTAACCCGTTCACCCTCGGAGTCGCGTCGGGTGACCCGTTGCCCGGCGGTGTCGTGCTCTGGACAAGGCTCGCGCCGAAGCCCTACGAGGCCGACGGCTTCGGCGGTATGCCGCGGACGCCGGTCCGCGTCGAGTACGAGGTGTCGCTGGACGAGCGCTTCCGCGCCGTGATCCGCCGGGGATCCGTGGTCGCCACGCCCGAACTCGGTCACTCCGTGCACCCGGAGATCCACGGCCTCGCACCGGACCACGAGTACTTCTACCGTTTCCGCACGGGCGGTGAGATCTCCCCGGTCGGGCGCACCCGGACGGCGCCGGTCGCGTGGTCGTCGCCGCGTGAGCTGAACTTCGCGTTCGCGTCCTGCCAGAACTGGGAGGCCGGGCATTTCACCGCGTACGAGCACATGGCGGCCGAGGACCTCGACCTGGTCGTGCACCTGGGCGACTACCTCTACGAAAGCGGCGTCACGGGCGTCGGCCGCGGAACGCCGGTGGGGCCGCAGTTCAAGGGCGAGACCTTCGACCTGGCCCGCTACCGGCTCCAGTACGCGCTCTACAAATCCGAAGCGCCGCTGATGGCCGCGCACGCCGCCTTCCCGTGGATCCACGTCAACGACGACCACGAGGTGGAGAACAACTGGGCGGGCGACATCTCGCAGATCGACAAGGAACCGGACCAGGACCGCGCGGTGTTCCGGCAGCGGCGGGCTGAGGCGTTCCAGGCGATGTACGAGCACCTGCCGTACCGCATCGCCCAGCTGCCGAAGGGCCCGGACGCGCGTCTGCACCGGCGGCTGAGCTACGGAACACTGGCCGACTTCACCATGCTGGACACCCGTCAGTACCGCGACGACCAGCCGTGCGGTGACGGCCAGTCGGCGAACTGCACGGAACGGTTCGACGAGAACCGCACCCTGCTCGGCTCGGAGCAGCGGAACTGGCTGCTCGACGGCTTCTCCCGGTCCCGTGCGCGGTGGCAGATCCTCGGCAACCAGGCGCCGATGGGCCAGACCGACACCGACGCGGGCGAGGCGACGAACGTCTACCTCGACCCGTGGGACGGCTACGTCGCCGACCGAGACCGCGTGCTCGCCGCCGCGCAGGACCGCGGGGTGCGGAACCTGGTGGTCATCACCGGCGACAGGCACCAGAACTACGCCTGGGACCTCAAGCGCGACTTCGCCGACCCGGATTCGCCCACCGTGGCGAGCGAGTTCGTCGGGACGTCGATCACCAGCGGTGGTAACGGCGCCGACATGACGCCCGGCGGTGAGAACCTGCTGAAGGCCAACCCGCACATGAAGTTCTTCAACAGCCAGCGCGGGTACGTCCGGGTCAACGTCAACCGGCAGCGCTGGCGGAGCGACTTCCGGGTGGTGCCGTTCGTCAACACCCCCGGCGCGCCGATCAGCACGCGCGCCAGCTACGTCGTCGAAGACCGTCGACCCGGCGTTCAGTCCGCCTGAGCGGGCAGGAGGGCGGCGTACACCTCGCGCACCGGCGCGGGTGGCGCCGCCTTCTTGAGCGTCTTCGGGTCGACGAAGACGTAGCGGGTCTTCACTTCCGTGCACAGGTCGCCGCCGCGGGTGATCTCGAAGTCGATGACCAGCGAGGTCGTGCCGAGGTGGTTCAGGTACACGGCCACGACCAGTTCGTCGTCGTAGCGGCAGGGCGCGCGGTAGCGGAGGTTGGACTCGGCGACGACGATGTCGACGCCGCGGGCCAGCGCTTCCTGGTGCGAGCCGAAGAGGGCTTTCTCCATTTCGAACATGGCCATGTCGACGTAGGCGAGGTAGTTGGCGTTGAACACGATGCCCTGCCCGTCGCACTCGTGGTAGCGCACGCGCAGCGGCATTTCGACGATCGGTTTCCGTGGCTCCGTCACGGTTCCAACCTACGTGAAGGGCTCCTTCCCTTGGCTTGGGGCAGGGGCTCGGCAAAGCCGCATGAACGCCGGCCGGTGTCGCTCTTGGTGATGCGAACTGGACGTCCGAACGGGGCAGAAGACAGGGTTTGAACGGGCGGTGTCCGCAAAGGACGCCAGCTGACAGGTGATGTCCGTTCGATGCTCATCTGTACGGTTTTCGATCGGGGCCGTGAGTGGCGATTCGGGTTCTATCGAGGGGTAAGGCAATAGTGGCGTGCCGGAGTTGGCGGCAGGAGCGGGACTCGCCGACGAGACATCTTCCTGACTGTCCATAAGGGACAGTTTCCGCGGTGTCGGTGTACGAGTTGAGCGATTTGTGCGGTTTGACGAGGGGGTCGTGAGTGGCAAAGAGGGTTAGAACCCTAATTGCCGCTCACGACCCCTTGCCAAACCGGTCATATGGCCTATGAAGCAGACATTTCGTCGCCGGAAAGCGTCCCTTGTGGACACTCAGGGCGCGGCTGACTCCCTGGCGGCCAGTCCAGAACCACACCGCGAAGGCCGCCTCTCTGCCTTGACCCAGTGAAGGGGTCCTTCATCGCAGAGGCTCGGTCACGCCACATTTGACTTACCCCTCCCTGTCACTCACGACCCCTTCGCAAAACGCTCGAATCGGGTACGGCCGCAGGCCACTGTGACGAGGCCCCTCCAACACCCACGTGACCAGCGGATAGCCGACTTCGCCGGACCCTGTGGCTTGAGGGAAGGAACCCTTCGCGTGGCTCAGTCGATGAAATCGATATCCGGGTGGCGCGGCGACTCGCCCTCGAACAGGTGCCGGTCACGGCCCTTCAGGTGCAGATCGAAGAACGCGCCGATGTAGTCCCGTTGCGCGGCCAGCGAACGACGGGGATCGATCGTGCCGATGACCGCCTCACGCTTCTCCGGCGCCACGCGCGAGCCGAGCTGCGGCACCACGACCTGCAGATCGCTGTACGCCATATGCGTGCTCCCGCCGCGCAGCAGCAGGTCTCGCTTCCAGCCCCGCTGGTTTGCCCAGAAGTCCGCCCAGCTGCGATCGAACTCGGGCTGCCGGTGCGTGTGCTCCAGCGGCTTCCCGTTCTCGTCGACGCCCTCGGCGCCCATCAGCAGGAACGGCCGGTCGAGACCGCGTTTCGTGACTTCGCCGGGCACGTAGGCACTGCCCGGCGGGTAGCCGAACGCGGTCGCCATGGCGCCGTCGAGGTTGATCCCCGCGTCGACACGGCGGTCGTGGACCATCGTCTCGCCCGCGGTGAACCCGCCGTAGGAGTGCCCGTAGGCACCGACCCGGGACAGGCCGAGTGACCAGCCGAGGCCGCGGGGGAGATGCCGCTTCTCCGCGTCGGGATTCTCGCCACGGGTGATCTTCGCCAGCTGGTCGAGGACGAACCGGCTGTCGGCGACCCGGGCGTCGAGTGCCTTCTTCATGAACTCGGGTCCCTCGCCCGGCGGAAGAGCAGTTTCGAGCCGTCCGCCGGGGAACTCGACCGCGGCGCTCTCGTAGGTGTGCGAGAGCGAGACGACGACGTAGCCGCGGCTGGCCAGATCGTCGACGATCGCCGAGTACGTTTCCCGCGGCCCGCCGAAACCGGGGGAGAAGAGCGCGACCGGCTTGGGCGCGCCGAGCGCCACGGGAACGCCGATCTCGGCGCGCCGCTTCGCCGACGCCCAGTCGATGGAGCCGACAGGGAGGCCGAGGTAGTCCTCGCCGGACAACGCTTGGTCGATGACACCGCTGATGCCGGGCGTGAGCCACGGAGCGCGCGGTCCGTCGGCGAACCGGTCCGCCGGATAGGTGACGGTGACCATGAGTTCCCGGCGCCGCTCCGGTTTCCACGGATCGGGTCGGGACGGGTCGACGAGATGGAGGTCGGTCGTGCCGACCTCGTAGTGGCCGGTGAGGGCGGGTGCGGTGAGTCTGGCCTGGTCGGCCGCGACGGCGGGGGCCGCCGTGGCGAGTCCGCCCGCGAGCGCGAGGCTCGCGATCAGCGCCGAACCCCGCACCACCCTGGTGTGTCTCGATGACACTGCTGGAGTCCTTCCGGATCGGGGCGGCCCGTCGGCCGCCTGGTTCCGACCCTGGCAGCGCGCCGGTGCGACGCGCATCCCTCTGAAGATGGAGCCCGGATCACCCGTGCAGGGCACGGTAGGCCGAGGCGGCTCCGGGATGCAGGGGCACCTTGCCGGTGCCGATCAGCGTCCGGACGTCGAGGAACTGGGTTCCCACCGCGGCCGCCGGGACGAGATCGGCGGCGTGCCCGGCCAGCACCCGGGTCACCGCCGCCGCGACGTCATCGGGCAGTGAAGGAGCCGCCAGCAGCAGGTTCGCGACGCCGATCGTCCGCAGCTCACCGACCCCCTGATAGGCCTGCGCCGGCACGAGGACCTGGTCGTACACCGGGCCGTGGCCCGCGCGCAGGGCGGGGAGATGAGCGTCCAGCGGGAGGAGGGTGATCGGAGTGGTCCGGTTCAGTTCGGTGAGCGCGGGGGTCGGGATCCCGCCGGACCAGAGCAGCGCGTCGACCTCGTGCGCCGCCAGCGCGTTGATCGCTTCCCCCAAGAGCAGGTTCTTAGCCTTCACCGGGACTTCGGCGCGGGCGAACAGGCGTGTGCTGAACACCGCGACGCCGGATCCGCTCGCGCCCATCGCCACCGGCCGCCCGGTCAGATCGGCGAGCGAGCGCACCCCGCCGTCCGCCCGGACCACGAGCTGGTGGTAGTTCTCGTAGACACGGCCGATGGCCGAGAACGCGATCGGGACGGAGAACGGCTCCGCGCCGGCGAAAGCGGACTCGGCGACGTCGCCGAGGACGAGTCCGAGATCCGCCCGGCCGTCCCGCAACCGCCGCAGGTTCTCGACGCTGGCCTCGGTGGCGACGGCCGTCGCGCGCAGCCGCGGTTCCGCCAGGTTCAGCTGTTGGGCCAGCAGTTCCGCGAAGGCGAGGTAGAAACCGCCGCTCTCGCCCGCCGCGATGACGACCTCGCGTTCCGGGCCCCGGTAACCCGCGGTCGAGCAGCCCGCGAGCGTCGCGAGCCCGGCCAGGAGAGCGGTGCGCCTGGTGACGGTCACGGCGTTTCCCCAGTCGCGAGAGGTAGTTCGACGTGGACTTCGAGCCCATGTGGTTTCGCTTCGCGCAGTTCGAGTTTCCCACCCCGGGCGAGCACGTGCTGGCTCGCGATCGCGAGCCCGAGGCCCGTTCCGCGCGGAGCGCCGTCGCCACCGGCGCGCCAGAACCGTTCGGTCGCGCGTTCGCGGTCCTCTGTGGACAGTCCGGGACCGTTGTCGGACACGAAGACCGTGGCCGTCGTGTCTCCGGTTTCGTAGCCGGTGGTGATCGTCGCGCCGCGTCCCGCGTAGTGCACCGCGTTGTCCAGCAGGACATCCAGGACTTGGGCCAGCTCGCTTTCCGTGCACCGCACCGGCACAGGTTCGTCGTGGCCTTCCGCCGCGGCGAGGTTCACTCCCGCGTCTTCGGCCGAAGGACGCCACGCGTCGACCCGTTCGGCCAGCACGGCCGGGAGGTCGCAGGGTTCGTCGCCGGACTCACCCGCGGCGAGTCGGGTCGCGGCGCTTTCCGCGAGCGCCAGCGCGAGCAGGCCGTCGAGCAGGGACTCCAGCCGTTCGACCTCCGCGACGGTCGCCCGGTAGGCCCGCTGGCCGTCCCCGTCGACCTGCGCGGCCAGCGAGTCCACGCGCAACCGCAAGGCGGCCATGGGATTGCGCAGCTGGTGCGACGCGTCCGCGACCAGCCGCCGCTGCTGTTCGGACGCCTCGACGACGGCATCGGACATCCGGTTGAACGACGTCGCGAGCGAACGCAGCTCACGGGGACCGGCACGGTCGGGGACCTGCGCGCGATGGCCTTCGGTCACCGCCTGCACGCCGGTCTCCAGTTCGTGCAGCGGCCGCACCATCCAGCGGGCCAGCAGTACCGCGAGCACCACGAACACCGCCGCGACCAGCACCGCGCCCGCGACGATCGCGGCCCAGCGGGCGGCGACGTCGGCCGCCGCCGTGGTCACCGACGCCCGAAGCACCACCACGCCGGCCACCCGGGTCCCGGTGCCCACCGGACGGGCGAAATGGACCGGATCCGCCGACCACGGGCTCAGCTGTTCTGGCCCCTTCGCGGGCTGATTGCGCAGTGCGGCCTCGACGAGCGAGCGGACCACTGGTTCCGCGGCCGTCATCCCGCCGGTTTCGACCAGCGGCACCCCGCGGGCATCGACCACCACGACCGCTTCGCCGTATAACGACGAATACCGCTCGGCGTCGACCGCCAGCGCGGTCGGGTCGGCGGCGTCGACGGCCTGCTGCGCCAGGACGACGAACCGGTCGACGTCGGCGTTGCGGGCGATCACGAGCTGCTGCGTGCGCTGCGCGGCGGTCGACCCGAACAGGGGGATCGCGAACGCGGCGACCACGGTCAGCGCGAGCGCGACGAGGACGACCACCAGCCGGGTGCGCACCGCTCAGTCCCGGCCCAGCCGGTAGCCGAAACCGCGGATCGTGGTCAGCAGTCCCGGCCTGTCGAGCTTCGCGCGCAGCTGGGTCAGGTGCACGTCGAGGGAGCGGGAAACGGCGAGGTACGCGTCGCCCCAGACCTCGTCCATGAGCTGCTGGCGGCTCACCGCCGTGCCCGGCCGGGCGGCGAGCACGGCCAGGACGGCGAACTCCTTGGCGGTGAGCCCGATGTCGTTCCCGCCGACCAGCACGCGCCGCGCGCCGAGATCGATCTCGACGTCCTCGATACGGACGACGCCGTCCTGTGGTGCGGCGGAGACGGCCGCGCGGCGCACGACCGCGTCCATCCGCGCCAGCAGTTCGGCCAGGCGGATGGGTTTGGTCAGGTAGTCGTCGGCGCCGAGCCGCAGCCCGCGCACCACGGACCGCTCGTCCCCGCTCGCGGTGAGCACGAGCACCGGCACCGGCGAGACCTGCCGGACCTTCCTGAGCACGTCGAGCCCGTGCATGTCGGGCAGGTCGAGATCCAGCAGGATCACGTCGGCCGCGCGATGCCGGTGGAGCGCGTCGCTGCCGCGGATCGCGTGGGAGACGGTGTGGCCGCGCGTTTGCAGCGCCTCGGCGAGCGCGTCGGCGACACCGGCGTCGTCCTCGACGAGCAGCACCCGCACGGCCACACCTTCCCGCCTAGCCTTCGCGGCCGGACACGAGCTCGGGCTCGGGCTGCTTCTTCTTGTCCAGCTCCGAGGTCTTCGAGGTTTCCCGCATTGTGCCGTACACGATGAGGGAGACCAGGACACAGCCCGCGACGTAGTAGAAGAACACCGATTCGTGACCGGCGCCCTTCAGCGCCTGCGCGATGAGCTCGGCGGTTCCGCCGAAGATCGCCACGGTGAGCGCGTAGGGGAGACCCACGCCGATGGCGCGGATCTTCGTCGGGAACAGCTCGGCCTTCACGATCGCGTTGATCGAGGTGTACCCGGTGACGATCACCAGTCCGGCCAGCATCAGCAGGAAGGCGAGCACGGGTTCCTTGGTGCCGCCCATCAGCGTCATGATCGGGACGGTCAGCAGGGTGCCCGCGATCCCGAAGAACATCAGCAGCGGGCGACGGCCGATCCGGTCGGACAGCTTGCCCGCGAACGGCTGAAGGATCGCGGCGACGAGGATCGCGCAGAACAGGATCAGCGTGACCGTCCGGCGCGGGATACCCGCGGTGTTCTCCATGAACTTCTGGCTGTAGGTGGCGAAGGTGTAGAACGACACCGTGCCGCCGAGGGTGAGGCCGACGACGAGCGCGATCTCCTTGGGGTACTTGATCAGCGCGCGCAGCGTGCCCTTGTCGCCCGCGTCCTTGCCGGTGCCGGACGCCTTGGTCTCCTCGAAGCTGGCCGACTCGTCCATCCCGCGGCGCAGGACCATCACCACGACGGCGGCGAGCGCGCCGACGACGAAGGCGATCCGCCAACCCCACGAGGTCAGCTGCTGTTCGGTCAGGATGGCCTGCAGCAGCAGCTGGAGACCCAGCGCCAGCAACTGGCCGCCGTACAGCGTGACGTACTGGAAGCTGGAATAGAAGCCGCGTTTGCCCGGAGTGGCCACTTCGGACAGATAGGTCGCGGAGGTCGAATACTCACCGCCGACCGAGAGCCCCTGGATGAGCCGGGCCACCAGCAGCAGGATCGGCGCGGCGATCCCGATCGTGGCGTAGGTCGGCGTCAGCGCGATCATCAGCGACCCCGCCGCCATCAACGTGACGGAAAGCACGAGTGCGCTTCGTCGCCCGAAGCGGTCGGCGAACCGGCCCAGCATCCAGCCGCCGAGCGGTCGCATGAGGAAGCCGACGGCGAAGACCGCCGCGGTACCGAGGAAAGCCGCCGTCGTGTCCTTGGTGGGGAAGAAGGACTTGGCGAAGTACGTGGTGAAAGCGGCGTAGGCGTACCAGTCGTACCACTCGACCAGGTTGCCGATGGAGCCGCGCAGCACGTTGCCGACGACTCGCCTCTCGCTCACGGGCGGCGAGGATGCGCCGATCCGGGTTGTCATCTTTGACCTCCTGTGTTCCGGCTCACGGTGAACAATCCGTGACGACCGGGCAAGGTTTCGGCGCGGTTCCTAACATCCGCTTAGGACGGTCGCGGTTACCCGGAGGTAGGGGTGGCGCGGCTCGGGCGTGAACCTGGCGAGCCGATAACCTCAGTGCCGTCAGTGCGACAGGACGAGGCGAGGAGAGCTCTGTGGGACGGTCGGTACTGGTCACCGGCGGCAACCGCGGCATCGGTTTGGCGATCGCGAAGGACCTCGCGGCGCAGGGGCACAAGGTCGCGATCACGCACCGCGGTTCCGGCGCGCCCGAGGGCCTCTTCGGGGTGCAGGCCGACGTCACCGACGCCGAGCAGATCGACGCCGCCTTCAAGCTCGTCGAGGAGCACCAGGGCCCGGTCGAGGTCCTCGTCGCGAACGCCGGCATGACCGACGACACCCTCCTCATGCGCATGAGCGAGGAGCAGTTCACCCGCGTGGTCGACGCCAACCTCACCGGCGCGTACCGGGTCGCCAAACGTGCCTCCCGCGGCATGCTCCGCGGCAAGTGGGGCCGCTACATCTTCATCTCGTCCGTCGTCGGGCTCACCGGGTCCGCCGGGCAGGTCAACTACGCGGCGAGCAAGGCCGGCCTCGTCGGTCTCGCTCGTTCGCTGGCGCGTGAGCTGGGCTCGCGCAACATCACCTCGAACGTCATCGCGCCGGGCTTCGTCGCCACGGACATGACCGACGAGCTCGGCGAGGACCGCAAGAAGGAGATCCTCGCCCAGGTTCCCTCCGGCCGGTACGCCGAGCCGTCGGAGATCGCCGCCGCCGTCCGCTATCTCGCCTCCGAAGAGGCCGGTTACGTCAACGGCGCGGTGCTGCCGGTCGACGGCGGCCTCGGCATGGGCCACTGACGTCCCCGTTTTCCCGTACCGATCGCAAACCACTCCGGACTGGAGGTCCCGTGCCAGGACTGCTCGAAGGCAAGCGCCTGCTGATCACCGGCGTCATCACCGACGCCTCGCTCGCGTTCCACGCGGCCAAGATCGCGCAGCAGGAGGGCGCGAAGGTCGTGCTCACCGGCTTCGGCAGGCTGTCGCTCGTCGAGCGCATCGCCAAACGTCTCCCCGAGGAGGCGCCGGTGCTGGAGCTGGACGTCACCAACCAGGAGCACCTCGACTCGCTCGCCGACCGCGTCCGTGAGCACGTCGACGGGCTCGACGGCGTGCTGCACTCGATCGGGTTCGCCCCGCAGTCCTGCCTCGGCGCGCCGTTCCTGGACGCCCCGAGCGAGGACGTGAAGGTGGCCGTCGACGTCTCGGCGTACTCCTTCAAGGCTCTCGCCGTCGCGACGCTGCCGCTGCTCTCACGCGGCTCGTCGATCGTCGGCATGGACTTCGACGCGCGCGTCGCGTGGCCCGTCTACAACTGGATGGGCGTGGCGAAGGCGGCGCTGGAGTCGGTGAACCGGTACCTGGCTCGCGACCTCGGCCCGAAGGGTATCCGGGTCAACCTGGTCAGCGCCGGTCCGATGAAGACGATGGCGGCGAAGTCGATCCCGGGCTTCTCCGAGCTGGAGGAGGGCTGGGGCGACCGCGCGCCGCTCGGCTGGGACAGCTCCGACCCGGACCCGACGGCGAAGTCCGTCTGTGCCGTGCTGTCGGACTGGCTGCCCGCCACCACCGGCTCGATGATCATGGTCGACGGCGGAGTGCACGCTCTCGGCATCTAGGTCGCAATTGCGCGTGAAGGCCCCCTTCCCTCGGTCGAGTTCAGTTCTGCCGCGCGCCAGCGCGTCCGTTGAGGGCGGCGGCGGGGGCATGGATGGACGAGGCAAGGGGGCCTTCACGCGTGTCAGGGGAGGACGGCGTTCGCGACGTGCCACGAGTCCTCGAGCATCAGGTACTTGGTGATCCGGCCGTCGTCGTTCACCTCGAACTCGATGGTGAAGGCCGTCTCGATCACCTTGCCGGTGCTGCGGATCGTCGAGCGGAGGCGGCCGATCGCGACGGCGTGCGGCCCGTCGGCGAGGACGCGTTCGACGTCGAACCGGTCCTTGACGAGGCCCTTGTCGAGCAGGTCGTAGAACTCGCGGATCTCCGCCGGATTCCGGCGCGGGCCGATCCACGGGACCAGCTCGGTCGCACCGGGGATGTCCCACGCGACGCTGTCGGCGAACAGTTCCGTGGCTCCGTCGGTGTCCCCTGTGGACATTCGGCGGAAGAACTCGTCAAGGATGGATCGGGTTCTTTCGGACATGATTCTCCTTACTGGGTGACGGGTTCGCGGAGCAGGAGGGTGTCGTCGGTGCGCTGGACACCGGCGGCGAAGGTGAGCGCGACGACGGTGGCGACCCCGAGCCCGACGCTCACCCACGCGACGCTGGGGTAGCCGAGACCGGCGTCGATCGATTCGCCGCCGAGCCACGGGCCGAGGGTGTTGCCGACGTTGAACGCGGCCGTCGTGCTCGCGCCGACGAGCGTGGGCGCGTTGCCCGCCACGGCGAAGGCGCGGACGTTCAAAGCGGGATTGACCCCGAATCCGGCGACGCCGAACAGGAACACGGCGAAGATCGCGACCGGGGTCGCCGGGCCGGAGATCGCGAGCAGGACCAGGGCGAGCAGGGCGACGGCGAGGCCGCCGTAGAGGGTCGCGAAAGGCCTCGCGTCGGCGAGCCTGCCACCCACGGTGATGCCGATCAGCGCGCCGAGCCCGAACAGCGACAGGACTCCCGGCACCCAGCTATCCGGCAGCCCGGCGACCTCGGTCAGCAAGGGCGCGAGGTAGCTGAAGGTCGCGAAGATCATCGCCTGCGCGAGCGCGATCACGCCGAGCGCCAGCCAGAACCGGCCGCCGCGGTAGAGCCGCAGTTCGGTCGCGACGTCGGCCTTGTCCGCACCGTTCTGGGTCTCCGGGACCAGGGCGAAGACCCCGATCAACGCGACGACGGTCAGCGCCGTGACCGCCCAGAAGGCCGCCCGCCAGCCCGCGTGCTGGCCGAGGAAGGTCCCCGCGGGGACGCCGGCGATGTTCGCGACGGTGAGTCCGCCGACCAGGATGGCCAGCGCGCGGCCACGGCGCTCGACCGGCACCAGCGCGACGGCGGTGGCCGCCGCGACCGCCCAGAATCCGGCGCAGGCGACCGCGCTGACGACACGCGTCGCGAAGAGCAGGGCGTACCCCGAGCCCAGCGCGCCGACGACGTGCGAAACGCCGAAGACGACGAGCAAGGCCATGAGGGTGGCGCGCCTCGGCACCCGCAGCGTCGCGATCGCGAGCAGGGGAGCGCCGACGACCATGCCGATCGCGAACGCCGAGATGAGCAGCCCGGCCTCCGGGATGCCGACGTTCAGATCGGCCGCCATCCCCGGAAGCAGGCCGGTGATCATGAACTCGGACGTGCCGAGCGCGAACACGCTCAGTCCGAGTACGCAGACTGCCAAAGGCACGGGAAGTCCCTCCAGTTTTGTATCGATCAGTCCAAAATGTGGCCAGCGTTAGGCACGGGATTCGTTCGAGGTCTTACTTCGCGGCGATCGCGTCCAGTGCGATGGCGGCGACGGACTCCATGGCCGCCCGGTCGGCGCCTCGGCGGGACATCAGCCGGAGGCCGGCGACGGTGCTGTGCGCGAACTCGGCGATCGCGCCGGGGTCGCGATCGTCGTCGATCGTCCCGTCGAGCTGCCCTTCCTTGGCGCAGGCCGAAAGAAGAGCGAGATGCCGCCGGGTGTCGGCCTCGATCCGCGCCTTGATCTCGGGGTCGCGCCCGCCGAATTCGGCCACCGTGTTGACCACGAGGCAGCCTCGTCCGTGGTGCGCGACCTCCTCGTCGATCGTGTACGAGAACAGGGCACGGAATCGCTCGACGCCGGTCCCGGATTCCTCCAGCAAGGCCGTCCTGGCCGCGATCCCGCGATCGGCATAGTGATCGAGCGCGCGCATGAACAGTTCGTGCTTGCTGGTGAAGGTGTTGTAGATGCTGCTGCGGCCCAAACCGGTGGCTTCGCAGAGGGCCTGTGTCGACGTGCCCTCGTAGCCGCGTGTCCAGAACGCGTCCATGGCGCGCCCGATCGCGGCGCGCTCGTCGAATTCCTTCGGCCTGGCCATGGAAATGACCGTACCAGGTTTTGGATCGATCGGTTCAAAATGGGCCGGGTCAGCGTGCGGGGCGCCATAGCGGCAAGATGGCAGGGTGGGTTACGACGCGCTGCTTTGGCTTTCGTTCGGTGGTCCCGAGGGGCCCGACGAGGTGATGCCGTTCCTGGAGAACGTCACGCGGGGCCGTGGGGTCCCCCGGGAACGCCTGCTCGAGGTCTCCGAGCACTACCAGCACTTCGGCGGGGTCTCGCCGATCAACCGGCTCAACCGGGACGCGATCTCCGCGGTGGAGAAGCAACTCGCGGCCGCCGGGATCGACCTGCCCGTTCACTTCGGCAACCGCAACTGGCGGCCGATGGTCGAGGACACCCTCGCCGAGATCACCGAGGCGGGCGCTCAGCGCGTCCTGGTCTTCCCGACGAGCGCGTACGGCGGCTATTCCGCCTGCCGTCAGTACGACGAGGACATCGAGCGTGCCCGCGCGGCGGTCGGCGACGGCGCGCCGGAACTGGTGAAGCTGCGGCAGTTCTTCGACCACCCGCTGTTCATCGCAGCCTTCGCCGACGCCGTTCGCGCCGCGCACGCGAAACTGGGGAACCGGCCCGGAACCCGCACGGTGTTCTGTGCCCACTCGGTGCCCGAGTCCGCCGACGCCGCGTCCGGCCCGCCGTCGGAAGGCGGACGGCGCTACTCGCGCCAGATCGCCGAGGCCGCGCGCCTCGTCGCGGCCGAAGCGGGGATCGAGACCTACGACGTCGTCTGGCAGTCGCGCTCCGGCCCGCCGCAGGTGCCGTGGCTGGAGCCGGACATCGTCGACCACATCGACGCGCTGCACGCGGAAGGTGTCACCTCGGTGGTCGTCTGCCCGGTGGGTTTCGTCTCCGATCACCTCGAGGTGATCTGGGACCTCGACAACGAGGCCGCCGAGCGGGCCGCGGAGCACGGCATGGGCTTCGCACGCGCCGCGACGCCGGACACCGACCCGCGCTTCGCCGAACTCGTCGTGGAGTTGGTTCGGGAACACACCGAGGGGCTGCCGGCGCGGAAGCTGTCACCGTTCCCGGCGGCCGGGTGCACGGTCAACGGGGCGCCTTGCGCGATCGGATGCTGCGAGCCCGCGAAGAGGCCTGCTCGCCCTTGAGCGCCCAGGCTTCGTGAGTGGTAAGGACGGTTCTAACCGTCCTTACCGCTCACGAGAAGCGGCGATCCTCGACAGGTGGAGGTCGACGAGGGCGATGGCCTCGTCGCCGGTCTGGTAGCCGAGCAGCACCGCGTCGCCCAGACCGGCCACCAGGGCGAGCAGGAGGTCGGCCTCCATGGCCGGGTCGCCGGTGAGCAGGAGGTCGCCGGCGTCCTGGCCGGCGACGAGCAGGGCCGCCACCGCGTCGCGGAGCTGGCCGTGCCCGGTCCGGAAGTGGCCGGCGATCTCCGGATCCTTGAGCGCGCGCACCACGAAGGCGTTCGCGACGAGCGCGTGGTCCCGGCCTGCCTCGTCCAAGGGGAGCAGGGCGATGAGCAGGTCTCGGACCCGCGGCTCGGACGGGGTGGCGATGCGCTCCTCAATGCCACCTCGCAGGGTGGTCGTCGCGTAGCGCAGCATCTCGTCCCTCGACGCGAAGTAGTGCTGGACGGAGCCCTTCGAGATACCGGCTTCGGCCGCGACCTCGTTCAGGCTGACTCCTTCGAGCCCCCGGTCGGCAGCGATGCGGCGAACGGCCGCGGCGATCTGCCGCCGCCGGTCCTCGTGATCGACTCGTTTGGGCACTCGTACTCCTTTTGGCAGTCCGATCGGATTGCAAACTTCTCACCAACTGGTTATAATCCGATCGTACCGTAAAAAGGAGGGGTGAGAATGAAGGTGGGCGGATTCGCCTCGCCGGAGGCGCGCGCCGAGTACGAGGCCGTCTACGAACGAGGTTTGGCGGCCTTGCCCGCGCCGACCGGGATCCACGATGTCCGGACGGCGTTCGGGGTGGCGCGCGTGCACCGGTTCGGGGAGCCGGGTGCGACGCCGATCGTGCTGTTGCCCGGCCGCGCGGGGACCGCGGTGATGTGGGAACCCAACCTCACCGCGCTGCTCGGGCACGGCGAGGTCTTCGCGGTGGACCTCATCGGCGAAGCCGGCCGCAGCGAGCAGACCGCCCCGATCCGCGACGCCGCGGACCAGGCCGCGTGGCTGAGCACGGTGCTCGCCGAGCTCGACCTGCCGTCCGTGCACCTGATCGGGTACTCGTTCGGTGGCTGGCTCGCGACCAACCTCGCCGTGCGGGCACCGGAACGGCTGAAATCGCTCACCGTGATCGACCCCGTGCTGACGTTCGGCGGTCTGACAGCGGGACTGGTCTTCCGCTCCACGCTCGCCGCGATTCCCGGAATCAACCGATGGACCCGCCCGTCGTTCCTCGACTGGATCTCCGGCGGCGCGGAAGTCGACGCCGCGGATCCGGTCGCGCGGGTGATCGACGAGGGGATGCGGACCTACCGCATCGCCCTGCCGTCGCCCAGGTTGTTCACCGATGAGCAATTGCGCTCCGTGCGGATGCCCGTGCTCGCCCTCATCGCCGGGCGCAGCGTCATCCACCACCCGGAACGGGCGGCCGCCCGCGCCCGTGAGTTCCTGTCGCGAGGTCAGGTCGAACTGTGGCCCTCGGCGACCCACGCCATCGCCGGGGAAGCGGCGGACGAGGTCAACGCACGTGTTCTGAAGTTCCTGTCCGAGTGCGAGATGGACTCGTGACCGCGCGCGCCAAGAACCCCACGCTGTCCTTGCTGCTCTGGGACGTCGCGCTCCCGCTGGCCGCCTACTACGGGCTCCGGCTCGCCGGACAGAGCGAGCAGGTCTCGCTGCTGGCCGGGGCGGGGGTGGCGGCGGCCCGGATCGTGTGGGTCGCCGTCCGGGACCGGTCCTTCGACGGCTTCGCCGCGTTGCTGGCCGGTGTGCTCGGGGTCGGGCTGGTGCTTTCGCTGGTCACCGGGGACGCGAAATTCCTGTTGCTGAAGGAATCCTTCGCCACCGCGACCGCCGCGATCGTCCTGCTGCTCAGCTGCTTCAGCCGTACGCCCATGGTGCTCGTCGCCGTGCGGGCAGGCTCCAGCGCGGCCAAACGCGCGGAGATCGACCGGCTCGGCGACGAGGTTCCCGAGTTCCGGCGGGCGTTCACCCGGATGTCGGCGGTGTGGGGAGTGGCGCTGCTGCTGGAGGCCGCGATCCGGGTGCCGCTGGTGTACACCTTGTCGGCCGACGTGATGAACGCGCTCAGCGTGGTCCTGCTTCTCGCCGTCATCGGCGGGCTTTCGCTGTGGTCCGTACGCTATGCCGAGAAAGTCCAGAAAAAGCACACAGTGACCACGTGAACCGCTACGGGTGCCTGTCCGCCTGTTCGGCGAACACTCGCACCGCTTCGTTGATCGCCGCGTAGCGGGCGTTGCGGACCGCTTCGGTCAGCGGCCGCAGCGCCTCCGCCCGCCGGAGCGCCGCCGACGAGGAGAGCGCGCCGCCCGGGTCGTCGGATTCGGCGATGGCGAGGATCGCCGCGATCTCCTGGGAACGCTGGAGTACCCGCAGCGCCCGGCTGGGCATCCCGGCGGGCCAGGGCGCGTCGGTGGCGGCCCGCAGCCGCGCCGAGAGTTCCGCCCGCACCCCTGGCCGCTCGCTGGCGACGTCCAGCGCCTGCAACGCGCCCGCACTCGCGCGGATCGCGTCGGTCAGACCGTGTTCGGCCTCACCCAGCGGGCGGTATTCGAGGACACCTGGCATGGGCACCGAGTACACCGTCCACCGCATGAGCCCCTCGGCGATCGCCTCGGGGACCACGCCGTAGCCGAGGTCCGGCAGCAGGACGGCCTCTCCGATCCGCAGCGCGGCCTCCGTGAACGGCCCGCCGCCACCCAGGCCCCGGACGTCGCCGGGTACCGGGAGCAGCAGCTGCATGCTCTTGGCACCCTGCGCGCGCAGGGCGAGCAGCAGCTGGACCGGGGTCGCGGCCCGGTTGAACGCGAGTGGCAGGTCGAACGCTTCGGCGGCCGCCGCGTCCGCGGCGACGAAGTCATGGGCTTCGCCCCAGACCTGCAGGGCGTCAAGGACGTCGTCGGAGGCGGCGGCTCCGTTCAGCCACGCCGAAGACCAGACCGCGAGGGTCGCACTAGGACGGCACACCGGATTGATTTTAGTCGTGCTTTCGGCGAAACCCGGCTATGGGAGGGTTAACCCAGGCTTGCCGTTCGCGATCGCCGGAGCTGGAGTTGCTTCACGTCGACAGGGACCAGGCTCGCGACGTAGCGTCGAACGGGTGAACGATGTTCCCGCAAACCTGCCCCGGACCGCCGGGGACCTTCGCGCGGCGGGTCACCTGCCGCGGTCGATCAAACAAGAACTGCACGAGAACCTCCTCGCCAAGCTCCGCGCCGGGGAAGACGCCTGGCCAGGGATCGTCGGGTTCTCGCGCACCGTGCTGCCGCAACTGGAACGCGCGCTGCTGGCCGGGCACGACGTCGTCCTCCTCGGCGAACGAGGCCAGGGCAAGACCCGTCTGCTGCGCACCCTCGCGGGGCTGCTCGACGAATGGACGCCCGTCATCGAGGGCGCCGAGCTTGCCGAGCATCCGCTCGACCCGATCACCCCGGAATCGCGCCGCCGTGCCGCCGAACTCGGCGACGCGCTGCCGGTGACCTGGCGCCACCGCGACGAGCGGTACACGGAAAAACTGGCCACACCGGACACTTCGGTCGGTGACCTGATCGGTGACGTCGATCCGGTGAAGGTCGCGGAAGGCCGCAGCCTCGGCGATCCCGAGACCATCCACTTCGGACTCGTCCCGCGCGCCCATCGCGGCATCGTGGCGATCAACGAGCTGCCGGACCTCGCCGAGCGCATCCAGGTCGCGCTGCTGAACGTGATGGAGGAGCGCGACATCCAGGTACGCGGCTACACCCTGCGCCTGCCGCTGGACGTGCTCCTGGTGTCGACGGCCAACCCGGAGGACTACACCAACCGCGGCCGCATCATCACCCCGCTCAAGGACCGGTTCGGCGCCGAGATCCGCACGCACTACCCGCTCGACGTCGAGGCGGAGATCGCGGTCGTCCGGCAGGAGGCCCAGCTGGTCGCCGAAGTCGGCGAGCCGCTGCTGGAGGTGCTCGCCCGGTTCGTGCGGAACCTGCGCGAGTCGCCGGTGATCGACCAGCGGTCGGGTGTCTCTGCCCGGTTCGCCGTCGCCGCGGCGGAAACGGTCGGCGCGGCGGCACTGCGCCGGTCCGCGCTGACCGGTGAGGAACCCGCCGTGGCGCGTCCGGTCGACCTCGACGCGGTCCCCGGCGTCCTGCGCGGCAAGCTCGAATTCGAGCCGGGGGAGGAGGGACGCGAGACCGAGCACCTCGTGCACCTGCTGCGCCGGGCGGTCGCGGAGACGGCCCGTTCGCGGTTCGCCGGCCTGGACCTGCTGCCGCTGGCCGACGCCGTCGAGTCCGGGCATCTGGTCGCCACCGGGGAACGCGTTCCCGGCAAGGACGTCCTCGCCGCACTGCCGGAACTGCCCGTGCTCCACGACGTCGCCGCACGCGCCGGCGTCGGTCCGGACGAACCGGCCGGGCGGATCGCGGCCGCGGTCGAACTGGCACTGGAATCCCTGTTCCTGTCGAGGAAACTCGCAAAGGACTCCGACGACTCGACGACCGTCTACGGCCGATGAGCGCCGTCCCGGAGGGCTACTCGTACGGGCCGTGGGACAACGGCCCCGATCCGCTGGCGCCGCCGGCGGACCTGCGGGACGCGCTCGACGAGATCGGCCGCGACGTCATGGCGGGCGCTTCGCCCCGGTCCGCGCTGGAAGAACTGCTGCGCCGCGGCACCCCGCGCACCGCCGGGCTCGACGAACTGACCAGGCGGCTCTGGCAGCGCCGGTCGGAGATCCAGCGGCGGCACCGGCTGGACGGCACGCTCCAGGAGGTCCAGCGGTTGCTCGACCGGGCGCTGGAGGCCGAGCGGCGCGAGCTGTTCCCCGATCCGGACGACGACGCCCGCTTCCTTGAGGCACAGCTGGACGCGTTGCCGCCGGGAACGGCGGCGGCCGTGCGCGAACTCGCCGAGTATGACTGGCGCTCGCGAGAAGGCCGGGAGAACTACGAGAAGATCCGTGATCTGCTCGGCCGTGAGCTGCTGGATTCCCGTTTCGAGGGGATGAAGGAGGCGCTGCGGAACGCCGGGCCGGAAGAGGCCGAGCGGGCGAACCGGATGCTCGCCGACCTCAACGAACTCCTGGCCGCGCACGCGCAAGGCAGGGAGGACGTTCCGGAGCGGTTCGCGGAGTTCATGCGCGAGCACGGCGAGTTCTTCCCGGAGAACCCGAAGAACGTCGAAGAGCTGATCGATGTCCTCGCCGCTCGCGCCGCGGCCGCGCAACGGATGCTCAACTCGATGACGCCGGAACAGCGGGCCGAACTGGCCGAACTGTCGCAGCAGGCGTTCGGCGACCCTCGGCTCGCGCAGCAGCTGTCCACTTTGGACGCTCAATTGCGGGCGCTGCGGCCGGGCGAGGACTGGACGTCGTCGGAACGGTTCCGGGGTGACGACCCGCTCGGTCTCGGCGAAGGCGCCCGGGCGATGTCCGATCTCGCCGAACTGGACGCGCTGGCCGAACAGCTCGGCCAGTCCTACCCCGGCGCGAGGCTGGAGGATATCGACGTCGACGCTCTCGAACGCCAGCTCGGACCCGACGCGGGCGTCGACGCGCGGCGGTTGTCCGAACTGGAACGCGAACTCCGGCGCCAAGGTCTCTTCGAACGTGCCCCCGATGGCACGCTCCGGTTGTCGCCCAAGGCTTTACGGCGGCTGGGGGAGACTGCGCTCGCCGACGTCGTGCACGCGTTGCGCGGCAAGACGGGGCAGCGGGAGACGGAGTCCGCCGGGGCCGCGGGCGAACCGACCGGCGCCACCAGGCCGTGGCGGTTCGGGGACATGCAGCCGTGGGACGTCTCCAGGACGGTCCGCAACGCGGTCCTGCGTTCGGTTTCGGCGGGCGAGCGGCCGGTCCGGATGGACGTCTCCGACGTCGAGGTGGTCGAGACCGAACATCGGTCGCGCGCGGCGGTGGCGCTGCTCGTGGACACGTCGTGGTCGATGGTGCAGGAGGGGCGCTGGCTGCCGATGAAGCGGACGGCGCTCGCGTTGCACCAGCTGATCAGCACCCGGTTCCGCAACGACGCGCTCCAGCTGATCACCTTCGGCCGCTACGCGACGTCGGTCGAACTGGCCGAGCTGGTGGGCCTGGAGGGCGCTTGGGAACAGGGCACCAACGCCCATCACGCGCTGCTCCTGGCCGGACGGCATCTGCGGCGGCACCCCGACGCGCAGCCGGTGGTCCTGATGGTCACCGACGGGGAGCCGACGGCACATCTCGAGCCCGACGGCACGGCGGAGTTCGACTACCCACCCCAGCCGAGGACCCTGCTCAAAACCCTGTCCGAAGTGGACAGGATGGCGAAGCTGGGCGCGTCGGTGACGGTGTTCCGGCTTGGGGACGATCCACGCCTGACCGAGTTCGTCGACCTCATCGCGCGCCGCTCGGGCGGCCGTGTCGTCGCTCCGGATCTGGACGGGCTCGGCGCCGCCGTGGTCGGCGACTACCTGCGGACCAGGAAGCGCTGAACTCGCTTACGCTGGCCCGATGGGGTACTCGGTCGGGAAGGTCGCGGCGCTGTCGGGGGTCACCGTGCGCACGCTGCATCACTACGACGAGATCGGCCTGCTGTGCCCGAGCGGGCGGACGGCGGCGGGGTACCGGAGCTACAGCGACGACGACCTCGACCGCCTGCAGCGTGTCCTGTTCTACCGCGAACTAGGGTTCGGCCTCGAGACGATCGCGAAGGTGATCGACGACCCGGCGGTCGACGCGCTGGAGCACCTGCGGCGCCAGGGGGCGCTGCTGGCCGACCGGATCGGCGAGCTGACCCGGATGGCCGAATCCGTCGAGCGGGTGATCGCGGCGAAGGAGGCCGGCGCCGCGCTGACCCCGGAGGAGCGATTCGAGGTCTTCGGCGAGTTCCGCGAGCCGGAGGGCTACGCGGAGGAAGCCGTCCGCCGGTGGGGTGACACCCCGCACTGGCGGGCGGCCGCCGTGCCGCGGACCAAGCAGGAATGGATCGAGGCGGAGAGGGTCCGGGAGGACTGGGTCCGGCGGCTGCTCGCCGTCTTCGATTCCGGCGCGCCCGCGGGCAGCCGTGAGGCGATGGACCTCGCCGAGGAGCACCGCCGGATGCTCTCTGCGTTCATGGGGGACTGCGACCTCGCGACGCACCGAGAGCTCGCCAAGCTGTACGCGACCGAGCCGGTCCAGCTCGGCTTCCTCGTGCGTGAGCCGGACCAGCGACCGGGCCTCGGCGAGTACATCCGGGACGCCGTCCACGCGAACGCCGAACGGGGCGGGGGATAGCGAATCGATTACTCCGCCGTGTTGCTCTCCCACCGGACGGGAACGGCGCGGCGGCTCCGCTTACAGTCGAGGTATGCAGACTTGGTCATCGGTCGACGTGCCCCGTATCCCCGGCACCCCCCGTCCGCTGCGGCTCCACGACACGGCGACGGGGCAGATCCGCCCCACGGCGCCCGGGTCGACCGCCCGGATGTACGTCTGCGGCATCACGCCGTACGACGCCACCCATCTGGGGCACGCCGCCACGTACCTGACATTCGACCTGGTGAACCGCCTGTGGCGGGACGCCGGGCACGACGTCCACTACGTGCAGAACGTGACGGACATCGACGAGCCCCTGCTGGAGCGCGCCGAGCGGGACAAGGACGACTGGGTCGTCCTCGGCATGCGCGAGACCGCGCTGTTCCGCGAGGACATGACCGCGTTGCGGGTGCTGCCGCCGCGGCAGTTCGTCGGGGCGGTCGAGAGCATCCCGGAGATCGTCGAGGTCATCGCCAAGCTGGTGGCGAATGGCAGCGCGTACCGCGCGGACGACGCGGAGTACCCGGACATCTACTTCGAGCACAACGCGACCGGGCACTTCGGTTCGGAGTCGAACTACGACGCCGAGACCATGGCGAAGTTCTTCGCCGAACGCGGCGGCGACCCGGACCGTCCCGGCAAGCGGCACCCGCTCGACGCGTTGCTGTGGCGGATGGCGCGGCCGGGTGAACCGTCGTGGGAGTCCGAACTGGGCGCGGGACGGCCGGGCTGGCACATCGAGTGCAGTGCGATCGCGGTCAACCGGCTCGGCCTCGGCTTCGACGTCCAGGGCGGCGGCTCGGACCTGATCTTCCCGCACCACGAGTACAGCGCCGCGCACGCGGAAGCCGTCGCGGGGGACAGGCCGTTCGCGCGGCACTACGTGCACGCCGGGATGATCGGCCTCGACGGCGAGAAGATGTCGAAGTCGCGCGGAAACCTCGTGTTCGTCTCGCGGCTGCGGGCCGACAAGGTCGACCCGGGCGTGATCCGGCTCGCGCTGTTCGCCGGCCACTACCGCGAGGACCGGCCGTGGACCGCGCAGTTGCAGGCGGACGCCGAAGCGCGCCTCGCGCGCTGGCGCGAAGCCGTCTCCCTCGGCACCGGCCCGGCGGGGGAGGACACGGTCGCGCGCCTGCGTGACCGCCTGACCGACGACCTCGACACGCCCAAGGCGCTCGCGGCCGTCGACGCCTGGGCGGAGCAGGCGCTCACCCGTTCCGGCACCGACCCGGCCGCGCCCGGGCTGATCCGGAACGCCGTCGACGCGCTGCTCGGTATCGAGCTCTGACGAACACTGCCGGGGCGGGAAGTTCCCGCCCCGGCAGTGTGTATAACGCCCTACACGGCGACGCGCCCGACTTCCAACCGGAGGTGGTCACCCGCCCAATCGCGCCGCAGCCACCGGTCATGCGACGCGATGACGACGGCACCCGGCGCGGAATCGAGCGCGGTGAACAACTCCTCGGCCAAGGTGAGCGAGATGTGGTTCGTCGGCTCGTCCAGCAGGAGCACCTCCGGCGGATCGGCGATCAGCAACGCCAGCGCGAGCCGCCGCCGCTGCCCGACCGACAACGCGCCCACCCGGGTCCCGAGATCGCGCGGGGCCAGCAATCCCAGGCCGCGCAACGGGGGAGCGTCCTCGCCGAGGGCTTCGGCGTAGGTCCGCTGCGCGGTCTTCTCCGGCTCGGCGAACACGACGTCCTGTGCCAGCATGCCGATCCGCACGCCGCGTCCGGAAAGGACGGTGCCGGAGTCGGGCGTCAGCGAGCCGGCGAGGACGGACAGCAGCGTCGACTTCCCGGCACCGTTCCCGCCGGTGATCAGGAGCCTCGACGTCGTGGTGACGTCCAAGGTCGCCAGCCGCAACCGTCCGGCGATCTCGATGTCCCGTACGGAGATCGCCGCCTTGCCCTCTCCGGGCTCGCCGGTCAGCTCGCCCTGGAAGCGCAGCGGCGCGGGCGGTTTTCGCACCTGGTCGCGCTCCAGTTCGGCCAGCCGCAGCTGGGCGTTGCGGACCCGGCGTGAGATCTGTTTCTGCACCCTCCCGGTCTTGAAGTCGTAGAGCATCTTGGCGTTGTCGCGCTGCGGCCGGTCGTGCGCGACGTTGCGCGCGGTGACGGCCGCCGATTCACGCAGTTCCTTCAGCTCGTCCTGTTCCTCGGCGTAGCGCTGCTCCCAGCGCGCCCGTTCGGCTCGTTTCTGGTCCAGGTAGTCGGAATACGTGCCGCCGTACCGGGTCGGTCCGCCCAGGGCCGGGTCGAGGTCGACGATGTCGGTGCACACCGCGTCGAGGAACACGCGATCGTGCGACGACAGCACGAGGACACCGGTCAGCGAGGCGAGATGCTGCTCCAGGAACTCCATCGCGGCGTCGTCGAGGTGGTTCGTCGGCTCGTCCAGGACGAGTGTGCCCGGCCGCCGGATCAGCAACGCCGCGAGGCCGAGCCTCGACCGTTGCCCGCCCGACAGGGTGCCCAGTTCGCGCGCCGGGTCGATCCCGGCGAGCCCGAGACCCGCGCACACGACCTCGGCTCGCCGGCCGGCGTCCCACAGGTCGTGCGCCTGGGCCCATTCCAGGACGGTGCCGTACTCGTCGAGCACGGCGGCGTCGTCCGGTTGCCGAGCCAGCGCCGCGGTCAGCTCGTCGAGCCTCGCCGACGCCTGCCGGATCTCGGCGAGCGCGTCGTCGATGACGTCGGAGAACCGCGCGGTGAGCGGGAAAGGCAGCTCCTGCAAGAGGAATCCGACGTCGTCGCCTCGCAGCACCTCACCGCCGTGCGGCTCTTCGACCCCGGCCAGCAACCGCAGGAGCGTGGACTTGCCGACGCCGTTCTCGCCGACCAGTCCGAGCCGCTGTCCTGCCGAAGCGGTCAGGTTTACGCCGTCTAGGACGACGCGGGCACCGTAGCAGTGGACGAGGTCCTTGGCGATCAGGGAAAGAGACATACGACATCACCGTGTTCTCGGACATGAGGGATCCCCGCCGGGCCTCATGGCTTACGGGAGCGGTGCTCGACCGAAGCCGCCTCGGAGCGGGAAGGTGCGATGTCAGTTGTCCATGATGCGAGCAGTCTAACGCAACCCGTGTAGCGTTAGTCAACCCCCTTTTCGGAGCGCAGGCGAGCGGCCTCCTGTTCGGCGAACGCGCGCCCGTCGGTCATGACGCCGAGAAGCGCGGTGAGCTGGCGCCGGTCGAGCCTGCCGAGGCGGTCGCCGAAGAAGCGGGCCATGGGGGAGTAGAGGGCGGCGACATCGTCGAGCCGGTCGGGGAGTGGGCGGATCGCGAGGCGGCGCCGGTCGGCCGGGTCGGGGACGCGTTCGACCAGGCGCCGCTCCTCCATGCGGTCGAGCATCCGGGTCACCGCGCCGGTGGTCATGCCGAGGGCCCGTGCCAGCGCGGTCGGCGAGGTCGCGGCACCGCTGATGACCAGCTGGAGGCCGTGCAGCTCGGTGGCGCTGATCCCGAGCCGCTCCGCCATGGCCGTCTGGAACAGGACGGTCGCGCTGACGAACCGGGGGATCTCCAAAGCCGCCGCGGTGGCGAGTTCGCGCTGGTCAGGCATGTGCTTCCTTGGTCAGTAGTTGAGCTATGCAGTTGCTGTCCGGTGCAGCAACTGCTCTGGCAAGGGTATCCGGGGCGTACTTGACATCCGGCTGGCCGCCTGTGAATCTGAAAGAGGACTTTCGAAAGACATCTTTCAGATTGGATCGGTCGATGGCCGGGTTGCCGCCGCGCAAGCGGATCGAAGACGTCGAGCTGATGCGGGCGCTGGCGCATCCGCTGCGTTCGGCGCTGGTGGACCACCTCATGGCGGTCGGTCCGCGGACCGCGAGCGAGTGCGCTGCGGCCGTCGGCTCGACGGCCTCGAACTGCAGCTGGCATCTCCGTCAGCTGGCGCAGCACGGTCTCGTGGAGCGGGTCGAGGGGGAGGACGCGCGGGAGCGGCCGTGGCGGGCGTGTCAGGTCGGCATCGAGTTCGGTGACGACCCTGAGCTGCATGGGGCGCAGCTTGCGGTCGTGGGCACCACCCTCGCGCGGGAGAAGAAGCTGACCGAGCGCTATCTCGACGCCGCCGACCGGCTCGACAAGGAGTGGCGGGACGCGTCGGGGATCAACAACTATTCGCTGCGGGTGACCGCGGCGGAGCTGGAAGAGCTGGTCCGGGAAATCGACGCGCTCGTGCGGCCCTACGTCGGCGCGATTCGCGAAGACGCCCCTGCAGGGGCCTGGCCGGTCCACTTGGGACTTCGGGCGTTCCTCCGCATCGACGCCGAGGGGAAGCCGAGCAGATGAAACCGTTGAGAGAACCCGCCTTCGCGCGGTTGTGGATCGCGGCCTTCTTCTCCGAGACCGCCGAGTGGATGCTGCAGATCGCGTTGCCGGTGTTCGTCTTCCAGGCGACCGGTTCGGCGGCCACCACGGCGTTGAGCATCGTCCTCGGCCTGGTGCCCGCGGTGCTGCTGAGCCCGGTCGCCGGCGTGATCGCGGACCGGTGGAATCGGCGGCTGGTGCTGTGCGTGGTGTGCGCGGGACAGGCGTTCGTGGCGCTGCCGCTGCTGTTCGTCGCGTCCGGTGGCCCGGTGTTCGTGATCTACGGGGTGATGGCCGCGCAGGCGGGTCTGGCCTCGTTGTTCGAACCCGCCCGCAACGCGCTCGTGCCCGAACTGGTCGCCCCCGGCGAGTTGATCGGTGCCAACGGCCTGATGAGCATCAACGGCAGCGTCGCTCGTCTCGCCGGCGGCTGGGCGGGTGGTCTCCTGCTCGGATTCGGCGGCCTTGGCTGGGTCGTGGTGGCCTATCTCGGTGTGCTCGTGATCGGCTCGGCCCTGCTGGCGCGTCCGTTTGCCCGTGTCGCCGCGCCGAAAGCGGCCGGACCGCACGAACCGGTGGTGCGAGCCTGGATCGACGGGCTTCGCGAGATCGCCCGCGAAGGGCGCCTTCGCCTCGCCGGTGTCGTAGTGGTGCTGACGTCCCTGGCGCAGGGGATGTTCCTGGTGCTGTTCGTGGTCTTCGTGCTCGACATCCTCGACGGCACCGAAGGCGATGTCGGCCTGCTGCGCGGCGTGCAGGCCCTCGGCGGGCTGGCCGCGGGATTCGCCGTCGCCACCATCGCCCGCAAGGTCGCGCCCGTGGCCCTGCTCGGCTGGGGCGGTCTGGCGCTCGGCCTGCTGTCGGCGGTGATCTGGAACCTTCCGGCCCTCACGGTGTCGCTGCCGCTGGGGGTCTTCATCGGACTCTTCGGCCTGGTCGGGGCCCCCGGAGTGCTCGCAGGCTCCGGTCTGCTCTCGCTGGTCCAGACCGCCGCGTCCCCCGAGCGCTCCGGCCGCGTCCTGAGCACCGTCTTCGCCGGGACGGCGGGGTTCACGGCACTGGGTGCGTTGCTGACGGGCGTCCTGCTCGACGTGCTGGGCACCGGCGTCCTGCTGAACGTCCAGGCGGGCCTGCACACCGTCTCGGCGTTGGTCGTGCTGGGCGTGTCGGCGTCGGGCAGGCTGCGCCGTGACCCGATTCCGGCGGTTCCCCGGTCCGGGTGAAGCTACGGTGGTGGAGTGCCGCATCTCTTCGCCACCAGCGACCTCCACGTCACCCATGAGGGCAACGCCCCGCTCGTCGACGAGGTCGTCCCCAGGACCCCCGACGACTNTGTGCTCTTCCGATCTTCCCTCGGCTCAGCCGAGGGAAGGGGGTCTTCACGCGCAGCTGTTGTGGCTGCTGGTGCCTGTGGGGCGAGTGTGGCGATTGCCGGCCTGAGGCCGGGAGTTCAGCCGCGTCCGGGACCGTCCTGGCCGGGACGGCGCCGCCGCAGGTACCGCTCGAACTCGGCCGCGATCTTGTCCCCGCTCACGTCGTCCAGCGTGAACTCGGTCTCCGCGTCACCGCGCTCCTCGAGCCCCCGGACGTACTCGCTGATCTCCTCGTCCTCCTCGGCCATCTCGGTGACCGTCCGCTGCCACTCCTCGGCCTGCTCGGGCAGGGCGCCGAGCGGGATCTCGACGTCGAGGACGTCCTCGAGCTTGTGCAGCAGCGCCAGCGTGGCCTTGGGCGACGGCGGATGCGAGACGTAGTGCGGCACGGCCGCCCAGATCGACACCGCCGGGACGCCCGCCTGCACGCAGTAGTCCTGCAGGACCCCGACGATGCCGGTCGGCCCCTGGTAGTTGTTCAGCTCCAGGCCGAACTGCGAAGCGGTGTCCTTGTCGTACGCCGTCCCGGTGACCGGGACAGGGCGGGTGTGCGCGGTGTCGGCCAGGAGCGCGCCGAGGGTGACTACCGTGGCGACTTCCAGTTGCTGGATGTGCTCCAGCAGTTCGGCGCAGAAGGCGCGCCAGCGCATATTCGGTTCGGGGCCCTGGACCAGCACGATGTCGCGGCTGAAGCCCTCCGGGCGGCACACCGAGAGCCGCGTGGTCGGCCAGTCGACCCTTCGGGTGACGCCGTCCACCATGCGTACGGTCGGTCTGCTGACCTGGAAGTCGTAGTACTCGTCAGGACTCAGCTCGCTCAGCGGTGTCGCATCCCAGTTGAGCTGAAGATGCTCGACCGCCCGGCTGGCCGCGTCACCTGCGTCGTTCCATCCTTCGAAGGCGACGATCATGATCGGCTTGCTGTCATCCGGGTGGTCGCGGCCGGGCCGCTGGGTCTCGTCGACGGGCTCACTCACCGGACCAGCCTACGACCAGGCGGCCGTGCGGCGTTGGGCATGTCCGGTGGCGTTTCGCCGGGCCGAACCGTGCGGAGCCGACGTAACGCGACATTTCGGGCAGCGGCCTCGCCGCCGACGTGAATCCGTCTCGGCTACCGTGGGTCCCGGAAGGTCCATCCGATCATGAGGGGGAACCGTGACCGAACCGTCCACACTGGACGGACTCGCCGCCGTGCTGTGGGATATGGACGGCACGCTGGTCGACTCGGAGAAGCTGTGGGATGTCGCGCTCTACGAGGCCGTCGAAAGTCTCGGCTGCACCCTGGCCGAGGAGCAGCGCCTGAGTCTCGTCGGGTCCAATATGGACGACACGGCCGCCTTCCTCCTCGAAGTGTGCGCCAGGCCCGTCACGCCCGAGTCGATCGCGGAGATGGGGGAGTGGATCCGCCGCCGCACGGCCAACCTGTTCGACGGCCCGCTCCCGTGGCGCCCCGGCGCGCAGGAGCTGCTCGAACTGTTGCGCGCCAACGGTGTCCCGATGGCGCTGGTCACCTCCACCGAACGGTCGCTGACCGAACTGGCGCTCAACACGATCGGCCGTGAGTACTTCGCCGCCACGGTCTGCGGCGACGAGGTCGATGGTCTGAACAAGCCGAACGCCAGGCCGTACCAGCTGGCCGCGGGGTTGCTGGGAGTCCCGGCTTCCCGGTGTGTCGCGATCGAGGATTCCCCGCCGGGCGCGGCTTCGGCGGCCGCCGCGGGCTGCACGGTGGTGGTGATCCCGAACGACGTCGAGGTCGAACCGGGTGAACGGCGCGTGTTCCGCACGTCGCTGGTGGGTCTCGACGTGCCGGCGCTGACCGCGCTCCTGCCTTGACCGCCATGTCGCATTTTCGCTAGACCCCGCCCCGTGCGGTCGGTGATGCTTGCCGGGTGCATGAGGATTTCGAGCGCTGCGTCCGGGCGGTCCAGTCGAAGGACGCCCGGTTCGACGGCTGGTTCTTCACCGCGGTGCTGACGACGCGGATCTACTGCCGGGCGAGTTGCCCGGTCGTCCCGCCCAAACCGGAGAACATGAGCTTCTACCCGAGCGCGGCCGCCGCGCAGGAGGCCGGGTTCCGCGCCTGCAAGCGATGCCGTCCGGACGCGAGCCCGGGTTCGCCGCAGTGGAACGAGCGCGCGGACCTGGTGGCCAGGGCGATGCGGCTGATCGCCGACGGCGTCGTCGACACCCACGGCGTGAGCGGGCTGGCCGCCCGGCTGGGCTACAGCGTCCGGCAGGTGGAGCGGCATGTGCGCGCCGAACTCGGTGCCGGCCCGCTCAGCCTCGCCCGCGCGCAGCGGGCGCAGACGGCACGGCTGCTGATCGAGACGACCGGCCTGTCGATGATCGACGTCGCCCTCGCCGCGGGCTTCGGCAGCGTCCGGACCTTCAACGACACGGTGCGCGAGGTCTTCGCCCTGTCCCCGACGGAGCTGCGGGCTCGCGTCCGGACGGCGCCGGCCACCGCACCCGGAACGCTGGGCCTGCGCTTGCCGTACCGGAAGCCGTTGTTCCCGGACAACCTCTTCGGGCATCTGGTCGCGACAGGCGTCCCCGGCGTCGAAGAATGGCGCGACGGCGCGTACCGCCGGACGCTGCGGCTCCCGCACGGTCCCGCCATCGTCGCGCTCAAACCGGAGGACGGCTACATCGGCTGCCGTCTCACACTCTCGGACCTGCGAGACCTCTCGACCGCGATCAGCCGTTGCCGCCGCCTGCTCGACCTCGACGCCGACCCGATCGCGGTCGACGAGGCGCTGGCGGCGGACCCGCTGCTCGAGCCACTCGTTGCCGCCGCGCCGGGCAGGCGGGTGCCGAGGACGGTCGACGGGGACGAGTTCGCCGTCCGCGCCGTCCTGGGCCAGCAGGTGTCCACCGCCGCGGCCCGCACCCACGCGGCCCGGCTGGTCCTCGCGCACGGTGCCCCCGTCGACGACCCGGACGGCGGCCTCACACATGTCTTCCCGGACGCCGCCGCGCTGGCGGACATCGACCCGGAGAGCCTCGCGATGCCGCAGAGCCGCAAGCGGACCCTGCTCGGTCTCGTGGCCGAACTGAACGACGGCGACCTCGACCTCGGCGCGGGAAGTGACTGGCAGCGAGCCCGCGAGCGGCTGCACGCGCTGCCCGGTTTCGGCCCGTGGACCGTCGAGAGCATCGCGATGCGCTCGCTCGGCGATCCGGACGCCTTCCTGCCGACCGACCTCGGCGTCAAGGTCGCCGCGAAGGGTCTCGGGCTCGGCTCGGCCGCGTTCGCCGCGCACGCCGAACGCTGGCGCCCGTGGCGTGCCTACGCCGTCCAACACCTCTGGGCGACCGGAGATCACCCGATCAACCGGCTGCCCGCCGCCTGAATTTCGAGGAGCGCCATGCGCACGCACACCGTCATCGACAGCCCGTACGACAAGCTGACCCTGGTCGCGGACGGCGAAAGCCTCTGCGGGGTGTACATGGTCCAGCAGCGGCATCGCCCGGCCGAGGAGACGTTCGGCCATCCGGATCCGGGCTCGCCGATCTTCGTGGACACCGAAAAACAGCTGAAGGAGTACTTCGCCGGCCAGCGGAAGGAATTCGATCTCCCGCTGAGCTTCGGGGGCACCGAATTCCAGCGGATGGTCTGGGAAGGGCTGCTCGGGATCCCGTATGGCGAGACGGTCTCCTACGGTCAGCTCGCCGACCGGCTCGGCAGGCCCACCGCGTCGCGCGCGGTCGGTCTCGCGAACGGGAAGAACCCGATCAGCATCATCGTGCCGTGCCATCGGGTGATCGGTTCCAACGGCGATCTCACCGGATACGGCGGTGGCGTCGAACGGAAGCGGCACCTGCTCGACTTCGAGCGGGGCGGCGCGGCGCTGTTCTGAAGTGTGACGCGACCGGCACCACACCGGCCCGGGGCAGCGCGGCGCGGGCGCGGATGGAAGGATCTCCAGACTGTGAAGACCTTCGATGAGCTGTTCGCCGAGCTTGCCGACCGCGCCCGCACACGGCCCGACGGTTCCGGCACCGTCGCCGCGCTCGACGCGGGAGTGCACGCGCAGGGCAAGAAAGTGCTCGAAGAGGCGGGTGAGGTGTGGATCGCCGCCGAGCACGAATCCGACGACAGGCTCGCCGAGGAGATCTCACAGCTGCTGTACCGCGTGCAGGTGCTCATGCTCGGCCGAGGACTGTCGACAGAGGACGTGTACCGGTACCTGTGACGCGTTCGCGTCCGGAGAACCAAGGAGAAGCAATGCTGCGTGTCGCCGTGCCGAACAAGGGAGCCCTCGCCGCCGCCGCGTCGGAGATGCTCGGAGAGGCCGGCTACCGCAGGCGACATGAGGCCCGCGACCTGACCGTGCTGGACACCGTCAACGAGGTCGAGTTCTTCTTCTTGCGTCCCAAGGACATCGCGATCTACGTCGGGTCCGGCGAGCTGGATCTCGGCATCACCGGCCGCGACCTCGCGCTCGACTCCGGCGCCCCGGTCGAGGAGATCCTCGGCCTCGGCTTCGGCGGTTCCACCTTCCGGTACGCCGCACCCGCGGGCCGGGAGTGGAAGGCCGAAGACCTGCAGGGCAAGCGGCTCGCGACGTCGTATCCGCGCCTCGTGCGCGAGAACCTGAAGCAGCACGGGGTGGAGGCGGAGGTCATCCGCCTCGACGGCGCCGTCGAGATCTCGATCCAGCTCGGCGTCGCCGACGCCATCGCGGACGTCGTCGAGTCCGGACGTTCGCTGCGCCAGCACAACCTCGTGGCCTTCGGGGATCCGATCTGCGTGTCGGAGGCGGTGTTGCTGCAGCGGGCCGGCACCGAGCACACTCGGCCGAAGGACCAGCTGAAGGCACGGCTGCAGGGAGTCGTCTTCGCGCAGCACTACATGATGCTGGACTACGACTGCCCGCGTTCGCTGCTCGACGAGGCCATCGCGATCACGCCGGGTCTCGAGTCCCCGACCGTCGCGCCGCTGGCGGACGAAGACTGGGTGGCCGTGCGGGCGATGGTGCCGCGCAAGGAGGTCAACCGGATCATGGACGAACTCGCCGAGACCGGCGCCAAGGCCGTCCTGGCTTCGGACATCCGGGCCTGCCGCCTCTGACCCCGGTCACAGACGCCATGAAAGGTCCTTTTCTTGCGAAATTTGCAAGGAAAGGACCTTTCATGGCGTTGGTCAGCGGGGCCGGTTCGGCTTCTTGGGCATGAGGTCGTAGAGCTTCTTGCGTGCCCCGTTGTCCTTCGCACTGCGGGTCACCGACACCTCGGTGATGAAGTCCTCGAAGACGAACTCCTCGTCCGCGGGCACGATCGCCGCGGCCGGATGGTTCTGGAGGTAGCCGTCCAGCGTCGCCGCGATCTCCCGGAACGACAGCGCCTGCAAGGTTTCCGGCGCGTAGGTCGTCACCGGTACGCCGTGCGCGGCTGCCTCGTTCATCACGACGCCGAGCGGGACGTGCGACAGCATAGGGATCCCGAACGCGTACAACTCCTGCAATGCCGCCGCCGCGTAGTGCGAGATCGGGCGGCGGTACAGACCGGGGACGAGGCCGTAGTAGGCGATCGGCGGACGGCCGACGGTCTGTTCGACGTAACGCACCTGGTCCGCGAGCAGGCGCAGCGCGCGGATGCTCGTCCGGTCCGGTTGCACCGGCACGAGAATCCCGTGCGAAGCGGCGAGCGCGTTGTTGGTCAGGACGTCGAGCGCGGGCGGGCAGTCGATGATGATGTGGTCGTAGTTCGCGAACTGGATGACCCTGGCCAGCTGCCAGCCGGGTACGCGGAACTGATCCAGCCGCCGGATCAGGTCGAACATGCCCGGCGAGGTCGGGATGACGTCGAACGCGCCGCCCCGGCCGAGGTTGCTGCGCGGATGCCGCACGGCGAGTTCCTCGATCGGCCCCTTCCATACCTTGGTCAGGGCTTTCGCCAGGCTGGGCATGTCATGCGCCACCTCGTCGAGCCCGAGGAGTTCGGTGGTCGCGTGGCCCTGGGGGTCGAGGTCGATCAGCAGCACCCGGCGGCCGCGTTCGGCCAGTGCGGCCGCCGCGCCCACGCTGAGTGAGGTCTTGCCGACCCCGCCTTTCTGGTTGACCACCGAGGTGATCTGCATGCCGAAGCGCTCCCTGTGTCTGTTGTTCCGGGAAGGCTATTGGAAACCCGCCGAGAAAGCGCGTCTATCCGATGGTGTTTTGGGCGCGCGCCATCGGAAGAGGGCGCGCGACTGCGGTGCAGCTGGTCAGGGCGGTGCGGCTGCCAGGTCAGCCCGCCTGTCGCGGTCGCACCAGGAGGGCCTGGGCTCCGGAGGCGACCGGGCCCGAGGCGTCGTGCAGCGTGGTGGTCGCCGTCCCGATCCCGTTCGGGCCGACCAGGGTGGCCGCGTCGACGCCGATCCAGTCGCCCAGCGGCGGGCGGCGGAGGTGCACCGTCAGCTCCGAGTTGATGAACCACCACTCACGCGGGTCGAGGAAGTTCGAGATCCCGTTGCCGGAGTCCGCGAGGACGAACAGCCGCTGCAGCGGGCTGGGCTTCTCCCCGTCGACGAGGGCGACGCGCTGGCGGCCCCAGACGGTCGCCGGTCCAGCCGCGTCGAGCGCGCCCTTGACCCGCCGCCACTCGACGGCGTCGAGGTACCCGCCGTGCCAGCCCTCCGGCCAGGAGGACGTCGGCAGCCCCTCCGGCGAAGGCAGGGCCGGACCTTCCGCGGTGGCCACCGCCGTGGTGTCCGAGGTCGCGATACGCCACGCCGACGCACGGGCGACGACCCGCTCACCGTGGGAGAGTTCGGCCACCAGCCACTCGACCGAGCGGCCCGGCCGCTCCACCCACGCCCGCACCGAAAGCTCCTTCAACGGCGCCGGCCCGAGGATCTCGACCGTCACCCGTGCCAGCTGGCTCGCGTGCGGCGCCTCGACCTCTTCGAGCGCGCGGACCAGCAACGCCGAGGGCGGCCCGAAGTGCTGCGCGTCCGGCGTCCAAGGGCCGGCGGTGTGCGGGGTCGGGAGGAAGACGCCGTCACCTGACGGCACGTAGAAGGCTTCTGTCACAAGGGCACTTTAGGCCGTGTCCGGCGAGTCCGTTCGCGGTCTCCGCGCCCAGGCGGCCCCTGGCGGCACGGGCGGTTCACCCGAGTACGACCCCTGACGTCCGCGAAGCGAGTTGACCGGCGGCGTCGTAGGCGTACGAGGTGACACCGCCNGGACGTCGCGCTGCTCGACGTCCAGATGCCTGGCGTTTCGGGTTCTGACCCGAAACGCCACTCACGACGTCAGGGCACGCACCACTTGCCGTCGTGCTTCTTGAGCGGGAACGGCGTGTCCTTCTGACCGCCCACGCCTTCGACGTGGACGGTCACCGTGGCGGAGTCGCCGCTGACCACCGGCGGATCCGGGACGGTCGCCGTCACCTTGCCCGCCGCCGCCCATTTCCGGCCGAGCTCGGCCAGATCGGCCGACGACTGCTGGACGCAGGTGAGTTTCCCGAACGCCGTCGCGTCGTGGTTGACGATGGCCGCGGCGATCGCCTTGCCGACCACCTCGACCGCGGCCACGTCCGGATCCACCGGAACCGGACGGGACGACACCGGCGGTGGAGTGGGCGCGCCGGTGCTCGACGCGGCCGGGTCGGAGCCGGAGGGGGCCACCAGGAGCAACCCCACCACGACCCCGGCCACGACCGCGCCACAAACCACCGCCACGACGATCAGCTTGTGGCTCACCGTCACGGACAGGTCACTTCTTGTCGGCCTTGATGTCCTTGAGACACCACAGGTCCGACTCCTTGGCCGCCGTGATGGTGCCTTCCGCCATCTTGGTGCCCTGGGTGGCGCGGTAACGGCCGGTCGCCCGGTCGCCGCTTTCCTTGGCGGGCTCGGTGATCTCGAGCTTGATGGGGTCGAGCGGCTTGCCCTCGTCCTTGGTGTTCTCGCTACGGCAGATCAGATCGAGGAACGTCTTCTTGTCACCCGCGCTGTAGGAGGTCGCGGCGCTTTCGAAGACCTCCTGCGGCGTGGCCTTACCGCCGGGCGCCGGACCAGAGCTCTTGGTCGACGACGTGCTCGGCGAGCTGGACCTGGTGCGGGTCGAGCTCGGCTTCTGCGACGACGAGGACGGGGCTTCCGACGGGGCGGCGCTGCTGGAAGGCGGCGCGGCGGTCGGGTTGTCGTCGCCGGAGTTCAGCGCGATGACCAGTGCGGTGACACCGCCACCGACCAGCAGGACCGCGCCGATCGCGATGCCGACGATCAAGCCGGTCTTCTTTTTCTTGGGTGGCTCTCCGCCGCCGAACCCGCCTTCCTGCGGGTAGGCGTTGTAGCCGCCCTGCTGCCCGTACGGGTCCGGCTGGCCGAACTGCTGCGTGCCGCCGGGGTATCCCTGCTGGGGCTGAGGACCGCTCTGCGGGTAGCCGCCTTGTTGCTGGCCGTACGGGTCCTGTCCGTACTGGCCGCCACCGGGGTATCCCTGTTGCGGCTGGGGGCCGCTCTGCGGGTACCCGCCCTGCTGGCCGTACGGATCTTGTCCGTAGCCGCCGGGCTGCTGCGGCGGGTAAGTCATGGCTGGTGCCCCCTAGCTGTTCTGCGAAAATGCTCAACATGACCTGCGGGTCCGCCTCCCCGGCGAACGTCGCCCGATGCTAGCCATCGAGCCGGATCGCCGCTCGATTAGGGCCGAACTGAGACCGGAAACCCGTTTGCACCCGGACGGAGCCGGGTATTCCGTCGCAGGTCAGGCCAGGTGGACGGATTGTGACCATGAGTGTGCCGGACCCGGCACCGGGATGGCCCCTTGCGCGTCGCGAAGGTACGTGCTGCAGGGTCGTCCGGAACGCGACGCGCCGATCTTGTGATGCGGAAAGGCCTTTTATTGTCGGTGATCGCCGGTACCGTGGAATGAAAAGCACTCCGAGGAGGTGCCCGATGCATCATGACCTTCCCGGAGGTCGGCGCGAGGAGGCCGACCCTTCAGAAACGACCGGAGCTGGAACCACGTCCGACGAGCAGGCACGTCAAGTCCGCTTCCTCGAGGAGGAAGTCGCCCTGCTGCGCCGGAAGCTCACCGATTCCCCACGTCAGAACCGAGTGCTGGAGCAGCGACTCGCCGAGGCGTCGGAACGAGTGAGCCAACTCACTGAACGCAACACGAAACTGGTCGAGACGCTCCGCGAGGCGCGTGGTCAGTTGCTCGCGTTGCGGGAGGAGGTCGACAGGCTGGCCCAGCCTCCGAGCGGTTACGGCGTGTTCGTCACCGCGTACGAGGACAACACGGTGGACGTGTTCACCGCGGGCCGCAAGATGCGGGTTTCGGTCTCACCCGCGGTCGAGGTCTCGTCGCTTCAGCGCGGACAGGCGTTGCGGCTCAACGAGGCGCTCACCGTCGTCGAAGGCGGTGACTTCGAGCGGATCGGCGAGGTCTGCGCGCTGCGCGAGGTGCTGGCCCCGGACGTCGAGGGCGGCAGCCCCCGTGCGCTCGTGGTCGGGCACGCGGACGAGGAGCGGGTCGTCCTGCTCTCCGATCCGCTGGCCGAACAGCCCCTCAAACCGGGCGATTCCCTACTGGTGGACTCGAAAGCCGGGTACGCCTACGAGCGCGTGCCGAAGGCGGAGGTCGAGGATCTCGTGCTGGAGGAGGTGCCCGACGTCCGGTACGAGGACATCGGTGGCCTCACCCGGCAGATCGAGCAGATCCGCGACGCCGTCGAGCTTCCGTTCCTGCACGCGGATCTGTACCAGGAGTACCAGTTGCGTCCGCCGAAGGGCGTGCTGCTCTACGGGCCTCCTGGCTGCGGTAAGACCCTCATCGCCAAGGCGGTGGCCAACTCGCTCGCCAAGAAGGTCGCGGAAGCCCGCGGCGACTCGGCGGACGGGAAGTCCTACTTCCTGAACATCAAGGGTCCGGAACTGCTGAACAAGTTCGTCGGGGAGACCGAGCGGCATATCCGCCTGATCTTCCAGCGAGCTCGGGAAAAGGCCTCCGAAGGCACCCCGGTGATCGTGTTCTTCGACGAGATGGACTCGATCTTCCGCACCCGCGGTTCGGGCGTGTCCTCCGACGTGGAGACCACGATCGTCCCGCAGCTGCTTTCGGAGATCGACGGTGTGGAAGGCCTGGAGAACGTCATCGTCATCGGCGCCTCCAACCGTGAGGACATGATCGACCCGGCGATCCTGCGGCCGGGCCGGCTCGACGTCAAGATCAAGATCGAGCGTCCGGACGCCGAAGGCGCGAAGGACATCTTCTCCAAGTACCTGTCCGATGGCCTGCCGATCCACGCGGACGACCTCGCCGAGTTCGGCGGGGACCGCAGGGCGACGTTCGACGCGATGATCCAGCACACGGTCGAGCGGATGTACGAGGAGACGGACGAGAACCGGTTCCTCGAGGTCACCTACGCCAACGGTGACAAGGAAGTCCTGTACTTCCGCGACTTCAACTCGGGCGCGATGATCCAGAACATCGTGGACCGGGCGAAGAAGTCGGCGATCAAGTCGGTGCTGGAGACCCAGCAGCCCGGTTTGCGCGTGCAGCACCTGCTGGACGCGATCGTCGACGAGTTCGCGGAGAACGAGGACCTGCCCAACACCACCAACCCGGACGACTGGGCCCGGATCTCCGGCAAGAAGGGCGAGCGGATCGTCTACATCCGCACGCTCGTCACCGGCAAGAACCAGGATTCGGGGCGCGCGATCGACACCGCCACGAACACCGGTCAGTACCTGTAGGACAAGCCGAAAGGGCCCTTCGTCGCAGCACATGCGGCGAAGGGCCCTTTCGTGTCACGCGGGTACGGGTTCCCGGACCTTCTTGCGCACGCTCAGCCGCCCGTGTGCGGCCAGGATCCCCAGGACGACGAGCAACGCGCCGACGGGCTGGTTCCATGCCAAGGGTTCGTCGAGCACGAGGACGCCGAGCAGCACACCCACGACAGGTGTGAGGTAGGTCACGGCCGACGCGTTCGACGCGCCCCATGCCGCGATGATCGACGCGTTCCACGCGTAGGCGAGCCCGGTGCCCAGCGCTCCGAGCGCGATCATGCTGAGGACGATCGGCGTGTCGAGGCGCACCGGCGTCGTCGCGATGAACGGCGCGAGTACCAGCATCACGACGGCACCGCAGCAGACCTGTCCGAGCGCGATGGTGGGCGCGTCGAGGTTCCGCCAGGAAATGAACCTTCGCACGTAGACGAACGAGATGCCGTAGCAGGTCGTCGCGCCGAGGCACGCCAGTTGCGCGGTCAGTTCGTGGGACACGTCGATCCCTTGCCAGACCCCGACGATGGTGAGCACGCCGAGGAAGCCGAGGAGCAGGCCGGTCGTACGGGCCTTCGTGAACCGTTCCGACGGCAGGGCCGCGGCGGCGATGAGCATGGTGATCAGCGGGGTCGTCGCGTTGAAGATGCTGGCGAGCCCGGAGGAGATGTACTGCTCGGCCCAGGAGAACAGCAGGAACGGGATGACGCACAGCAGCACGGAGACGACCGCGAGATGGCCCCAGAGCGCCGGATCGCGGGGGAGCGGCTTACGGCGCCACGCGGCGATGGCGATGAGCGCCACGGCGCCGAGGCAGACGCGCGAGAGCGCCACCTGAGCCGGCGATAGGCCGGTGAGACCGATCTTGATGAACAGAAAACTCGCACCCCATACGACCGCGAGTGCCGCGAACCGGATCGCGATACCGAAACGTCCCAATTGTCCTTCTCCTGAATCCTCAAGTCGGGGCTCAGTGAATCCCGGAATCCTCTTGCGCTCCAGCGGTTTTCAGACGATGTGTCCGAAGACTCGCGCGTGGCGGTCACCAGAACCGTCTGTATAACGACCTATACTTCCGGGCTGTGAGCGAATCTTCCGGGCGCCCGCGCGCGCCGATCACCGAAGCCGATGTCCTGGCCTGGCTGGAAACGACGGCGGCCGCCGTACGGGCGGGCGAGGTGAGCGCCCCCGAACTCATCGAGATTCTGGGGGAGTTGCGCCGCGCCTCCGCGGCCTGCGCCGACGCGTCGGACTGGGCACTGCTCGCCGCCAGAGAAGAAGGCGCCAGCCTCCGTCAGATCGCGCCCGTCTTCGGCAAGGGTTACGTTCGGGCTCCGGCGGCGCGCCTCGAAAAGCTCCATCGGCAGGCACAGAACTCGAGCCAGTGGCTCGCGATCCTCCGCCACAAGAACGAAGGAGCCCGGTGACAGACTCGGAAACCCCCGTCGGCGACCGGATCGCCGTCGGACTGGCGGCGCTCGGCAGGCCCGCGTACATCAACCTCGGCCGGGTCGAGGCGCTGCCGCCAGGACGCGAGTTCGAGGCGATGCGCGCGGCGACCTACGACGTGCTGGACGACGCGTATCGCGCGGGCGTCCGCTGGATCGACGTCGCTCGTTCGTATGGTTCTTCGGAGGAGTTCCTCGCCGGCTGGCTCGCCGACCGCGGCCACCCGGGCGTCACCGTGTCGAGCAAATGGGGCTACCGCTACGTGGGGGAGTGGAAGCTCGACGCGGAGGTGCACGAGGTCAAGGAGCACACCGCGGCGCGGTTCGCCGAGCAGTGGACCGAATCCGCCGGGCTGCTGGGGAAAGCGATCTCGCTCTACCAGGTCCATTCGCTCACTGTGGACAGTCCACTGTTCACCGACGACCGGTTGATCGGCGCGCTGGCGGAACTCGCCGCGGACGGGGTGCCGGTGGGGTTCTCGACGTCCGGACCGTCGCAGGCCGACGCCGTCCGCCGGGCGTTCGAGCTGGAGGTGTCCGGAACGCCGGTCTTCAGTGCCGTGCAGTCGACGTGGAACCTGCTCGAACCGTCCGTCGGCCCGGCGCTCGCGGAGGCGCACGCCGCCGGGAAACGGGTGCTGGTCAAGGAAACCGTCGCGAACGGACGGCTGGTGGTCGAGCCGCCTGCGCCGCTCGCGCGGATCGCGCGGGACCAGGGGACGGGCCCGGACGCGGTGGCCATCGCGGCGGTGCTGGCGCAGGACTGGCGTCCGATCGCGGTCGTCGGCCCGTCGAGCACCGCCCAGCTCGCGGAGAATCTCGTTGCCGCGAAGGTGAAACTCGCCGAAGACGAACTCGCGGAGCTGGCCGCGCTCGCGGAGGAACCGGTCGCTTACTGGCGGCACCGGTCCTGCCTCGGCTGGCATTGAGGGGCTGGACTAGTCTCGCGGCAAACGTCAGGCGGAAGCCGGGGAGGGCTCGGGGTGCGTCATCGGCAGGTGCTCGCGGTGGCGACGGTCGCGCTGTTCGGTCTGTCGGGATGCGCCGACCGTCCCAACGACCTCGACACCTACTACGACGACCCGACGCCGACGCCCGCGGCCGAGCCGTCACAGCCCTCGGTCAAACCGCAGGCCAACCCGGTGCCGCCGTCGTCGACCCGGCCTCCCGTCCCCGCGGCCGTTTCCGCCGCGTTGCTGACCGACGAGGACGTCGCCGAGGAAGAGGTCGTCCCCGGCGACAGCAAGGTGTCCGGCTGTCTGACCGGTCTCACCCGGGGCACGAGCCGCTCGGCCACGTGGTCGTACCCCAGCGGCTCGACGCTGGAACATCAGGTCACCGAGTACCCCGACCGTGACGCTTCGGATGTCGTCCTCCGGGCGGACTGCGACGGCAAGAAACTCACCCTCGCGAAGCAAACCGGCGTCGAGGTCCAGCGCGCCTGGTGCGACGGCACGACGTGCACGGTGTTGCTCGCCAAGGGGAAGCTCGTCTCCGCCCTCAGCGTGACCGCCGGAACCGAAGCGCGGGCGACGGACGCGGCGAAGCGGTTGTTGCCGATCGTCGCGCAGCGCCTCCGTTCGGCCTAGCGCGCGTCTTCTCGCCGGAACCACTCCAGGGCGCCCAGACGTCCGTCCGGGATGAACCGGCTCTCCGGATCGTCGAGCCACGAACGCAACTCACGCAGCGTCAGCCAGCGTCCTTCGACCACTTCGGACGGCTGATGGACGAATGGGCCGTCCCAGCGCGTTTCGAAGGCGAAGTTGTGGGCCCGGATCGTCTCGTCGTCGGTGACGTGGACGAAAAGCGGCCGTAGTTCCACTCCGTGAACACCCAGTTCTTCAGCCAGTTCCCGGCGTGCGCATTCCTCCGGGGTCTCGCCCGCGGCGACGATGCCGCCGGCCCAGCAGTCCCATGTGGAGGGATAGACGTCCTTGGTGGCCGTACGGAGATGCACGTAGACACGCTCTCCGTCACTCGAACGGACCAACACCACGCCCGCCGCGTGCCAGAGTCCCTCGGCGCGGACCCGGGAGCGCGTGGCCGCTCCCACCGCGGTTCCGTCGAGGTCATAGAGCGCAACGAGTTCGTCACTGCCTGACATGGGGGGCATCGTCGCACGCCCCCGACCCCGTAGGGTGGTGGGTATGCGGCGGATCATGGGAACCGAAGTCGAGTACGGCATCGCGGTGCCGGGCGACGCGACGGCGAACCCGGTACTCACCTCGACCCAGGTCGTGCTGGCCTACGCGGCCGCGGCGGACATCCCGCGGGCGAGGCGGGCACGCTGGGACTACGAGGTGGAATCACCCCTGCGCGACGCCCGCGGGTTCGACCTGACCGGCCCGAGCGGCCCAGGACACGACCCGGACGTCGAGGACCTCGGCGCGGCGAACGTGATCCTGACCAACGGGGCGCGGTTGTACGTCGACCACGCCCACCCCGAGTACTCCGCGCCCGAGGTGACGAACGCGCGCGACGCGGTCATCTGGGACAAGGCGGGCGAACGGGTCATGGAGGAGGCGGCGCGCAAGGCCGCCACCGTGCCGGGACAGCCGCCGTTGCAGCTGTACAAGAACAACGTCGACGGCAAGGGCGCGAGCTACGGCACGCACGAGAACTACCTGATGCAGCGGTCGACCCCGTTCACCGCGGTGATCGCCGGGCTGACGCCGTTCTTCGTGTCCCGCCAGGTGATCACGGGTTCGGGCCGCGTCGGTGTCGGGCAGCAGAGCGAGGAGGCGGGTTTCCAGCTCTCGCAGCGCTCGGACTACATCGAGGTCGAGGTCGGCCTGGAGACCACGCTCAAACGCGGGATCATCAACACTCGCGACGAGCCGCACGCCGACGCGGACAAGTACCGCCGGCTGCACGTCATCATCGGCGACGCGAACCTGGCCGAGTACTCGACGTACCTCAAGGTCGGCACGACGGCGCTGGTGCTGGACCTGATCGAGGCGGGCATCCGGTTCGACGACCTGAAACTGGACGAACCGGTGCGGGCCGTCCACCAGATCAGCCACGACCCGACGCTGAAGGCGAAGGTGTCGCTGGCCAACGGGCGCAAGTACACCGGGCTGGACCTCCAGTTCGCCTACCACGAGATCGCGTCGGCGAACCTGGAGCGCACCGGCGCGGACGAGGCCTCCAAGGAGGTCCTGCGGGTCTGGGGCGAGATCCTGGACGCCCTGGCGCGGGACCCCCAGGAATGCGCGGACAGGCTGGACTGGCCGGCGAAGCTGCGGTTGCTCGAGGGCTACCGCGCGCGGGACCAGCTGGCCTGGGGCGCGCCGCGGTTGCGGCTGGTCGACCTGCAGTACTCGGATGTCCGGCTGGACAAGGGCCTGTACAACAGGCTCGTCACCAGAGGTTCGATGAAGCGCCTGGTGACCGAGGAGGAGGTGCTGGAGGCGGTCACGACCCCGCCTTCCGACACCAGGGCCTACTTCCGGGGCCGCACGCTGGAGAAGTACGCCAACTCCATCGCCGCGGCGTCGTGGGATTCGGTCATCTTCGACGTCGGCAGGGAATCGCTGGTGCGGATCCCGACGTTGGAGCCGTTGCGGGGCACGAAGGCCCACGTGGGGAAGTTGCTGGACGACTCCGCGACCGCCGAGGAGCTGGTGGAGGCGCTCACCGGTTCGGACTAGCGGGATTTCCTTTCATCGGGGTTAAGCGATCACGGATCCCGCGGATTGTCGGGACCGCTGGGTAGGCTAGGAAACATCGGCCACACCGGGAGGCGAGATGGCTCAGGAAAAGATCGAAAAGCACGGCGGCGGCGACTCGGACGAAGAGTTCGAGGACGGCGGTCCGGCGGGTCAGGAACGGCGCGAGAAGCTCGGCGAGGACGTCGACACGATCCTCGACGAGATCGACGACGTGCTCGAGGAGAACGCCGAGGACTTCGTCCGCGCGTACGTGCAAAAGGGCGGCGAGTAACTCGTCTTCCGGCGGCCCGCGCGGCCGCCTGTGCGGAGCCGGCGGATCACACAGATTGGAACTTTGAGCACGTATGGAACACACCTCGGGTAAGTCGGCGCTGCCCGCCGCGTACTTCTCGTCGGCGACCTCGTCGTTCTCGGACTTCCTCCGGGCGCAGGCGCCCGAGCTGCTCCCGGAGCGGCGGGTCTCGACCGGGGCGGCCGGGCTGGACGCCCCGCACGGGACGACGATCGTCGCGGTCAAGTTCGCGGGCGGGGTGCTGATCGCCGGTGACCGGCGGGCCACGTCGGGCAACCTGATCGCTTCGCGCGACATGGAGAAGGTCCACGTCACCGACGAGTACTCGGCCGTGGGCATCGCGGGCTCGGCCGGGCTGGCGATCGAGATGGTGCGGCTGTACGCGGTCGAACTGGCGCACTACGAGAAGATCGAGGGTGTTTCGCTCTCGCTCGACGGCAAGACGAACAAGCTCGCGGGGCTGGTGAAGTCCAACCTCGAGATGGCGATGGCGGGGCTGGCCGTGCTGCCGCTGTTCGTCGGGTACGACCTCGACGCCGAGGACGCGAAGCACGCGGGCCGGATCGTCTCGTACGACGCGACGGGCGGCCGCTATGAGGAGAACGCGGGCTACCACGCCATCGGCTCGGGTTCGCTGTTCGCGAAGGGCTCGCTGAAGAAGCTGTACGACCCGGACGCGGACGCCGAAGCCGCGATCCGGACGGCGGTGGAGGCGCTGTACGACGCGGCGGACGACGACACCGCGACCGGCGGGCCGGATCTGGTGCGCCGGATCTTCCCGACGATCGTGACGGTCACCGCGGAGCAGGGTGCGGTGGCGTTGCCGCTCGAGCAGACGACAGCGGTGGCCGAGGCCGTCGTGGCCGCACGAGCCGAGCGCGGGCGCTAGCCGTCTTTCCCTGTCCCTTCCCGATGAGAGCCCGAAAGAGCGGAGCACCACAGTGACGATGCCGTTGTACGCCTCTCCCGAGCAGTTGATGCGGGAGCGTTCCGAGATCGCGCGCAAGGGCATCGCGCGTGGCCGGAGCGTGGTCGTGCTCAAGTACCGCGGTGGCGTGCTGTTCGTGGCCGAGAACCCCTCGGCGACGTTGCACAAGGTGTCGGAGATCTACGACCGGATCGGTTTCGCGGCCGTGGGCCGCTACAGCGAGTTCGAGAACCTCCGTGTCGCCGGCATCCGGCACGCGGACCTGAAGGGCTACCAGTACGACCGGCGGGACGTCAGCGCGCGTGCGCTGGCGAACGCGTACGCCGCGACGCTGGGCAGCATCTTCACCGAGCAGCTGAAGCCGTTCGAGGTGGAGGTCTGCGTCGCCGAGGTCGGCGCGACCGCCGCCGAGGACCAGCTGTACCGGCTGACCTACGACGGTTCGATCTTCGACGAGCCGAAGTTCGTCGTGATGGGCGGTCAGGCCGACACGCTCACCACGAAGCTCAAGGAGAGCTTCGAGTCGGACATGGAGCTGGAAGCGGCGCTCGGCGTCGCGGTGAAGGCGTTGCGAGCCAACACCCCCACGCCCGCGAACGGCGACTCGGACCCGGTGAAGCTCGAGGTCGCCGTCCTGGAGCGGGAGCGGCGCGGCCGCAAGTTCCGCCGGGTCGCCGGTGCCGCGCTGGACGCGCTGCTGCCCGCCGAGCCGGAGGAGCCGAAGAAGGACGACGCCGAGGGCGACAAGCCCGACGGTGAGTCCAAGAAGGACTGAGCCTCCTGAAGTATGTGAAGGCCCCCTTCACTGCGTCTAGCGCGGTGAAGGGGGCCTTCACATACTTGCGATGGGGGTAAGGCAAAGGTCGGGTGTATCCCCGCTAACGTTGCGAAAGCCGCCTTTGGCCTACCCCTCAGTACACAGTGGACGCGGCCCGCGCGGAGGGTGCCTAGAGCCGGTAGATGGTGAGCGCGCTGGGCCGCGACCGGAAGCGGAAGTCGTTGCCGAGCGGGCCGACCTCGCCGTCGGTGGCGACGCGGCGGTTGCCGTTCAGCAGCCGGACGTGCAGCTCCGGAACGTCGAGTTCCTGGTAGACGTGGCTGGCGTTGAGGCTGTTCGTGATCGTGGCGAGGATGAACCGCGCTCGCGAGTAGGGCAGGTCGGCGCGCAGGTACCGGACGTCGAGAAGGCCGGTGTCGAGCGCCGGGCGGCGCGAGGGGGCGAACCCCTTCGGCGAGTAGGTGCCGTTGCCGACGAACAGCAGCCAGATGCTGGTGTGCTTGCCGTTGAGGGTCACTTCCAGCGGCTTCGCGCGCCGGAGGGTGCGGGCGAGCGCGATCGCCGCCGACGGCCACTTCGGGTGCCGCTTCTGCAGCCTTTCCCGGATGCGGACCATTTCCGGGTAACCGCCGAGGCTGGCGGTGTTGACGAAGTAGCGCTGGTCGTCGTCGTGGTTGATCTCGACCTCGCCGAGGTCGACGCCGACGGCGTTGCCCGCCTCGGTGGCGGCGTCCGCGTCGGGCATCGAGCGCATGCCCACGTCCCGGGCGAAGTGGTTGAGGGTGCCCGCCGGGATGAGCGCGAGCGGCAGGTCGTGGTCGGCCGCGACGGCGGCCACTGCGGCGACCGTCCCGTCACCCCCGGCGACACCGAGCGCGCGTACGGTGTTGTCCCGGGCGGCGATCTCGTCGCAGAGCTGATCGCGCAGGTCACGCTTCGCGTCCGGATACAGGATGGTGGCCTTGGGCCAGGCGAACCGGGCTTCCTCGGTCGGATCCTGGCCGTCGATCCCCGAATGCGGGTTGACCAGGACGAGCATGTCCTCCCCGTCGCGCATTTCGGGCGCTTCGGCGGTGTGCGCGGTGCGGCCGGGGACGTCGTCGTTCAGCGGCCACCAGTGCCGCGTGAGGAGGCCGGCGCCGACGCCGATCCCGATCCCCACCCCGACGTCACTGGGCCAGTGGACACCGGTGTGGACCCGGGAATAGGCCACGGCGGCGGCCAGCGGTACGAGGGCGGCGCCGGTCTTGGGCGATTCCATCGCGACGGCCGTGACGAAGGCGGCCGCGGACGCCGAGTGCCCGGACGGGAACGACGACGAGGTCGGCCGCCGGACGAGCCGCCGGTGCATCGGCACCTCTTCGGCCGCGGGGCGGCGGCGGGGGAACAGCGGCTTGCCGATCAGGTTCGCCGCCGCGCTGGCCCCGGCGATGGCGGCCACGCCGCGGAGCGCTCCCCGGCGCGTCGGCCCCTTCTTCGCCGCGAGCAGGACCGCGACACACCACCAAAGCTTGGATTTGTCCGCACTTTTGGAGAGCGACGTGATCACCTCGTCGGCCCTGGTCCTCGGCAGGGCAGCACTCCGCGCCATCAGCCGCCGATCGGTCCGCCCGACCTTGCGGAAAGGGCGCTTGAGCTGCTTTAACACGGGTTCCCCACTTCCGGCCCGGAACGTCATGCGCGTGAGACCCGATCGGGACTTCCCGCACACCTTTCACCGAATGCAACGTACCGACCGCGTGTCGCCGCCCGAACGGCGCACCTTCAGTGGGTCTTCACCGCCTACTCTGGTGGGATGCAGCGGCGGATCTTTGGCATCGAGACCGAGTTCGGGGTCACGTGCACCTTTCACGGGCAACGCAGGCTCTCCCCGGACGAAGTGGCGCGTTACCTGTTTCGGCGTGTCGTGTCCTGGGGGCGTTCGTCGAACGTCTTCCTGTCGAACGGCTCGCGGCTCTACCTCGACGTGGGTTCCCACCCTGAGTACGCGACGGCGGAATGCGACGACCTCGTCCAGCTCGTCACGCACGACAAGGCGGGGGAGCGGATCCTCGAGGACCTCCTGGTGGACGCCGAGCGGCGGCTGGCGGACGAGGGCATCGGCGGCGACATCTTCCTGTTCAAGAACAACACCGACTCGGCGGGCAACTCCTACGGCTGCCACGAGAACTACCTGGTGACCCGGGCGGGTGAGTTCTCCCGGATCGCCGACGTGCTGCTGCCGTTCCTGGTGACCCGGCAGCTCATCTGCGGCGCCGGCAAGGTGCTGCAGACGCCCCGCGGCGCCGTGTACTGCCTGTCCCAGCGAGCGGAACACATCTGGGAGGGCGTCTCCAGCGCCACCACGCGCTCGCGGCCGATCATCAACACCCGCGACGAGCCGCACGCCGACGCCGAACGCTACCGGCGCCTGCACGTGATCGTCGGCGACTCGAACATGGCCGAGCCGACCACGATGCTCAAGGTCGGATCGGCGAACCTGGTGCTGGAGATGATCGAAGCGGGCGTCCAGTTCCGCGACTTCACGCTGGACAACCCGATAAGGGCCATCCGCGAGATCAGCCACGACCTCACCGGACGCCGACAGGTGCGGCTCGCCGGCGGCCGCGAGGCGTCCGCGCTGGACATCCAGCGCGAGTACCACGCCCGGGCCGTCCAGCACGTCAAGGAGACCGGTTCGTCGCCGCAATCCGAGCGCGTCGTCGAGCTGTGGGGCCGTGCGCTGGAGGCGGTCGAGCAGCAGGACTTCAGCAAGATCGACACCGAGATCGACTGGGCGATCAAGCACCGACTGGTCGAGCGCTACCGCAACAAGCACGACCTCGACCTGTCGAGCCCGCGGATCGCGCAACTCGACCTGGCCTACCACGACATCCGGCGCGGGCGGGGCATCTTCGACCTGCTGCAGCGGAAGGGGCTCGTGCGGCGGGTCACCGACGACGGCGAGATCGAGTTGGCCAAGGACACGCCGCCGCAGACCACGCGGGCGAAGCTGCGCGGTGACTTCATCGCCGCCGCGCAGGCCGCCGGGCGTGACTTCACCGTGGACTGGGTGCACCTCAAGCTCAACGACCAGGCACAGCGGACCGTGCTGTGCAAGGACCCGTTCCGCTCGGTGGACGAACGCGTCGAGAGGCTCATCTCCTCGCTCTGAATTACTCCGTGAAGGCCATCTTGGAAGGCTCCGCGCCCTCTAAGGTGGCCTTCACGGATCTTCGAGGGAGAGGTGCGCCGATGCGCCGTGCGTTGCTGGTCCTGCTGGGTGCGGTCGTCCCGATGGCGTTCACCGGTGTCGCGCACGCCGCACCGGAATGTCCGGAGCCCGCGTGGACGGAGACTCCGACGGGCATGGACACCCAGTTGCGCGGCCTGTCCGCGGTGGATTCCCGTACGGCGTGGGTCAGCGGCAGCAGGGGCACCATCCTGCGCACCACCGACCGCGGCCGCACCTGGCAGCCCGTCGCCCCCGCGGGCACCGAGGCGCTCGACTTCCGTGACATCGAGGCCTTCGACGCAGATCACGCGGTCGCGCTGTCGATCGGGCCCGGCGACGCGTCCCGGATCTACCGCACCGACGACGGCGGCAAGAGCTGGCGACTGTCCTTCAGGAACAGTGACCCTGCCGCCTTTTACGACTGTGTCGCGTTCTTCGACCACCGGCGCGGTCTCGCGATGAGCGATCCGGTGGACGGCAAGTTCCGGTTACAGTCCACTTCGGACGGTGGTCGCACGTGGAAGCCGGTTCCCGCCGAGGGCATGGTCCCCGCGCTCGACGGCGAGTTCGGGTTCGCCGCCAGCGGCCAGTGCCTCACCACTTCGGGCCCGCGTGACGCCTGGATCGCCACCGGTGGCGGGGCCCGCGCCCGCGTCCTGCACTCCGGCGACGGCGGGATGACGTGGGAAGCCGCGGACACTCCGTTGCCCAGCGGCGCCTCAGCCGGGGTCTTTTCGGTGGCGTTCCGAGATCCACGGCACGGCGTGGCCATCGGCGGCGACTACGCGGCGCCGAACGCTCCCGGTCCGGCGGCGGCGCTCAGTGCGGACAGGGGGCGCACCTGGCGGACACCGCCCGAGGCCCCGGTCGGCTACCGCTCCGGCCTGGCGTGGCTGGGGAACACCGTGATCGCCGTCGGCCCCGGCGGGAGCGATCTGAGCCCGGACGGCGGACGGCATTGGAAGTCGTTCGACACCGGATCGCTCGACTCGGTCGACTGCGCTCGTGGCGCGTGCTGGGCGAGCGGGGCCAACGGCAGGGCCGCGCGGCTCGGAACGGCCTAAGCTCGAAGGACTATGACCGCACAAGCCGAACCAGTCCCGGAGACCACCGATCATCTGGTCGAGGTGTTGAAGGCGCTCGCCAACCCGATCCGGCTCCAGGTGCTCGGGTGGCTGCGCGAACCGGACCGGCACTTCCCGCCGGAGAACGCGATCGCCGACCAGGACGAGGTCGGGGTCTGCGTCAGTCATCTCCAGGCGAAGCTGGGGCTCGCGCAGTCCACGGTGTCGGCGTACATGGCGCTGTTGCAGCGCGCCGGGCTCGTCCGGTCCACCCGGGTGGGCAAGTGGACGCACTATCGCCGTGACGAGCAGCGGATCGCCCAGCTGGTCGACCTGCTGGGACGCTCCATCTGAGCCCGGCCGGGAATAACATATCGAAAATCTGCGATGCTTCGATATGTTGGACTCGACCTGAGGAGAGACAGATGGAACTGGGGCGTTTCGGGATCTGGACGTTCGACTTCGAGGATCAGCCCGCGAGCATGCTCCGGGATTCGGTGCGAGAACTGGAAGAACTCGGCTGGCCCGCGATCTGGATCCCGGAACGGGACGGCCGCGAAGCGCTGACCCACGCCGGATTCCTGCTCGCGTCCACCGAACAGATGGCCGTGGTCAACGGAATCGCGCGCATCGACTCCCGTGGGGCCCGCTGGACCCGTGGCGCGGCGCTCCTGCTCGCCGACGCGTATCCGGGCAGGCATGTCCTCGGGCTCGGCTTCGGTGGCGCGCGTCCCGGTGTCAAGCCGCTGGAGGCGATGAACACCTACCTCGACGAACTCGACACCGTCACCAGCGCGAACCCGCTGCCCGCTCAGTCGATCCGGCGGCTGCTGGCGGCGTACGGGCCGAAAATGCTCGGGCTCGCCCGCGACCGGTCCGAGGGCGCGCACACCTACCACGTGCCGGTGTCGCACACCGCCCAGGCGAGGGAAGTGCTGGGGGAGAAGGCCTTCCTCGGCGTCGAGCACGCCGTGCTGTTCGAAACCGACCCGGGCAAGGCGCGTGCGATCGCCCGCGAACATCTGCACGCCTACCTGACGTCGAAGTACAACGTGGCCAAGTTCCTCCGCCTCGGCTACACCGAAGCCGACATCGACGGCGGCCGAGGCAGCGACCGGCTCGTCGACGATCTCGTGTTCTGGGGCGACCTCGACACCGTCACCGCGAAACTGCACGGCCACCTCGACGCGGGCGCCGACCACGTCGGCGTCCAGGTCATCGGCATCGAACCCGGCGAATCGGCCATGCCGCACTGGCGGCGGCTGGCCGACTCGCTGCTGCCGCGCTAGCGGACCTGGCCGGTCGGGCGGACCACGATCTCGTTGACGTCGACCGAGGGCGGCTGCTCCAGCGCGAAGAGCACCGCCCTCGCGATGTCGTCGGGTTCCAGTTTGGGCTTGGACTTCGAGTCCTCGGGGATCATCGAGGTGTCGACCAGTCCCGGCTGCACGACGGTGACCCGCACGCCGGTGCCGATGGCCTCCTCGCGGATGGACCCGGCGAGCCCGGTCACCGCCCATTTCGTGGCCGAGTAGAGGTTCCCGGGCCGGTGGTAGCGCCCGGCGACCGAGCCGGTGAGCACGAGGTGCCCCTTCGATTCCGCCAGTGACGGAAGGGTCGCCCGTGCGGTGAGGGCGGTGCCGTAGACGTTCGTCAGCACCATGTCCCGCCACTGTTCGGGGTCCGCGCCGCCGTCGCCGAAGAACGAGACGACGACGCTTTGTCCCGCGTTGGCAAACACCGCGTCCAGCCGGCCGAAGGTGTTCTTCACCGTCTCGACGGCCGCGAAGATCGATCCCCATTCGGTGACGTCCGCCGCGACCGCGAGGGCCCGCTCCTCGCCGAGCTCGGCGACGAGCGGGAGCAGCGCCTCGCGGTCGCGGGAGAGCAACGCCAGCCGGAATCCGGCCGTCGCGGCCCGGCGCGCGGTGGCCGCGCCGAGGCCGCGGGAAGCACCGGTGATCAGCAGTACTCGCTCGTTCATGCCTCCAAACTAGGCGGCGTGTAGCCGTCCCATTCGGGCACCGGTTCGCCGGCGAGGGAAGCGCCGAGCCGGTCGAGGTAGAAGTGCCAGCCCTTGGCGATATCCGAGGTGTCCCAGTCCGGTTTGGGCATCCGGTGCACGAAGTCGAGCACTGTTCCGTCGCCGCGCGGGGTCAGGGTCAGCTCCACTCGCCAGGTCGGCTCGCCGGTGTTGTGCAGATCCATGACCAGCCGTTTCGGCGGATCGCATTCGCGGATGACGGCGGGACCCGGCTCGGAGCCCTCCTCGGCGGTCATCGACAGCATGATCGTGTTGCCGACTCCGGCTTCGCCCGTCCAGGTGCCGATCCAGCGGGCCGTGCGCTCGGAATCGGTGAGCGCCGACCAGACGTCCTCGATGGGGTCCGGGTACTCGCGCCGGAGTTCGAGCCGGGTCTCCTCGTTGTCCATGACGCGAAGATAACCGTAGGCTTAATTAAGCGTCAACTTATTCAATGGTCAGGACGAGCCTTCCGCGGAGTCCGTCCTCCGCCAGGCGGTCGTGTGCTTTCACCGCCTCGGCCAAGGGCAAGGTGTCGGCGACCCGGAGGCCGAGCGCACCGTTGTCGACCAAGGTCACCAGCCCGGCGAGCGCCGCGCCGTCGGCGGCTACCCAGACGTGCTCGACCTTGATGCCCCGCAACGGAATCGGGGCGGCTCCGGCCGCGAACACGACGAACCGGCCGCGGTTCGCCACCGCGTCCAACGCGTCGAGCCCGAGCAGCGCCGTGTCGAGTGCCGCGTCGACGCCGCCAGGGACCGCCGCCCGCACGCGATCGGCGAGGAAATCGCCACGTGACACGAAAACCTCCGCGCCGAAGCCTCGAACCAGTGCCTCGTCGGCCGGGCCGGCGACCGCCACCACGCGGAATCCCCTCGCCTTGGCCAAGGCGACCGCGTAGCCGCCGACGGCTCCCGCCGCGCCGGTCACCAGGACCGTCGCGCCCGGTGGCAGGTCGAGCAGATCGAGGGCCTGGACCGCGGTGAGACCGTTCAGCGGCAATGTCGCGGCCTCCGCGAGGGACACCGTCCGCGGGGCGGCGGCGATCGCGTCCGCGTCGAGCACGACGAAGTCGGCATACGCGCCGAGCGCGGCTGACGGCCGGTCCAGCAGGCCGATCACGCTGTCGCCGGCGGCGAACCCGGTGACGCCGCCGCCCACGGCGTCGACAGTCCCGGCCACGTCCCAGCCGATCCCGACCCGCTCACGCGGCGGGATGATCCCCGCCTCGGTCAGGAAACCCGACCGGGTCCCGGCGTCGACCGGGTTGACCCCGGCCGCGGCCACCTTCACTCGTACCTGACCGGGCCCCGGTGCGGGTACCGCGACTTCGCTGAACTCCAGGACTTCCGGGCCGCCGAACCGGCGGACCACCACAGCGCGCATCGTTCTCCTCCAGGGGAATCGTTCACGGCGAACGTATGGGGAGTTACTCTCCTTCGGGAAGTACGCACCTCGAGGTGCCCAAGCCACGCGGAGGTACGCGCACCGTGGTCACGCGCACGGCACAGGAACGCCGGGACGAACAGAAGCGGGCCTACGACGCCTACCTCGCGGCCTGTCCCGCCCGGAAACTGCTCGACGAGGTCTCGGGTAAATGGGTCAGCCTCGTCCTCGTCGCCCTCGGCGACGGGCCCCAGCGCTACAGCGACCTCTCGCGCCGGATTGCGGGCGTCAGCCAGAAGATGCTCACGCAGACACTGCGGACCCTCGAACGGGACGGCCTCCTGACCCGCACGGTGACCCCCTGCGTGCCGGTCCGCGTCGACTACGAACTGACCGAACTCGGCCGGAGCCTCCGGCAGTTGCTGGCCGGGATCAAGGAATGGGCCGAGACCCGGTTCGACGAGGTCGAGACCGCCAGGGATCGCTACGACGCGCGATCGGCGGCTCTCACCATCGGGTCGGACGGCGCGGGCTAGGGTAGCCGGGTGTCCACCGCACGCGCCGAACGTCTGGTCAACCTGGTTCTGGCCCTCCTGTCCACCCGGCAGTACCTCACCGCCGAGCGGATCCGGGGCATCGTGCCCGGGTACGCCGACGCGGCCAGCGACGAGGCGTACTTCCGCATGTTCGAGCGCGACAAGACCGAACTGCGCGAACTCGGCATCCCGTTGGAGACCGGCCGCAACTCCGCGTTCGACGCGATCGACGGCTACCGCATCGCGCGCCGCGACTACGAACTCGGCGAGATCGACCTGGCGCCCGACGAGGCGACCGCGGTCGGCCTCGCCGTCCGGCTGTGGGATTCCCCGGAACTGACCGGTGAGGCGCAAGGCGCGCTGGTGAAACTCCGCGCCGCCGGGGTCGAGGTCGACGACCACGCCCCGACCGTCGTCGAACCCCGCGTCCGCGCCGAACCGGCGTTCGGCCCGCTGCTCGCCGCCGTCCAAGCCGGGCGGGCGGTGCGTTTCGAGTACCGCCGCAGTGGTTCGGCCGAACGCAAGATCCGCACCCTCGAACCGTGGGGCGTGGTGTCGTGGAAGGGCCGCTGGTACGTCGTCGGGCACGACAGGGACCGCGGCGCGCCCCGGTGCTTCCGCCTCTCGCGCGTGACCGGGAAGGTCGCCGCCTTCGGGGAAACCGGCGTCGTCGAACGCCCGGAAGGGGTCAACCTGCTGCGTATGGTCTCCGCCAGCAGTGGCGAGGACCCGTCCGCTCCGACCACCGCCAGTGTCTGGGTCGCCGACGGCCGGGCCGCCGGGGTCCGCCGCCGCGGCCGGGTGGTCGGCCGCAGCAACGCCGGGGGAGAAGAAGGCGATCTCGTGGAGATCGAGCTGTACTACCCCGAATCCGCCGCCGACTGGCTCACCGCGCACGGGCCGGACGTCCTCGTCCTCGAACCAGAGGTGCTCGCGAAGTCTGTCTTCAGCCGCCTCGAAGCCATCGCGCACGCCGGCGGTGCCCGATGAGCACCACCGGACGGATGCCGCGGCTGCTCGCGCTCGTGCCGTATCTCCTCGCGCGGCCCGGGATCAAGATCGACGACGCCGCCCACGACTTCGACGTCACACCCAAGCAGCTGCGCAAGGACCTCGAACTGCTGTGGATGTGCGGGCTGCCCGGCTACGGCCCCGGCGACCTGATCGACCTCTCTTTCGAGGGCGACACGATCGTCGTCACGCATGACGCGGGCATGAACCGCCCGCTGCGGCTCACCGGCGGCGAGGCGACGGCCATGCTCGTCGCGCTGCGCGCGCTGGCCGAGACGCCCGGGGTGGTCGACGCCGACGCGGTCCGCCGGGCCATCGCGAAGATCGAGGTGGCCGCGGGGCAGGCCCAGCCGTCGGGGATCGTCGTCGGCGGGGGAGTGCGGGAAGGCAAGAAGACGGCAGGCACGCGCGAAGCCGTCCGGGCCGCTCTCACGGCGAAGCGCGCGTTGCGGATCCGGTACTACACGGCGTCGAAGGACGAGATCACCGAACGCACCGTCGATCCGATGCGGCTGCTCATCGTCCAGGCGGTCGGCTACCTCGAAGCGTGGTGCCGCCGCGCCGAGGGTGTCCGGCTGTTCCGCCTCGACCGGATCGACGAGCTCACCGTGCTTGACGAACCCGCCGTCCCGCCGGCGCACGCACAGCCCACTGACATTTCCGATGGTGTTTTCCGCCCGCGTCCCGATCAGCAGGAAGCCGTTCTCGTCCTCGACCCCGACGCACGCTGGGTAGCCGAGTACTACCCCTGCGAGGAGCTCGACGAGCTCGACGGCGGGCGGCTGCGCATCCGGATGCGGTACGCCGACGAGTCGTGGATGGTCCGGCTCATCCTGGGCCTCGGCGGAGACGCGCAGGTCGAAAGCCCGGCCGCGCTCGGAGAGGCTGTTCGTCGACGGGCGGCCGACGCGCTGGCCCGGGCTCGTCACCTAACGTCAACCTACGAGCAGTAGGGTGACGCCGTGTCGTACCTGCCGAGCATCGCGCTCGCCGTCGCCGGGCTGATCCTGCTCTTTGTTCTGCTAATCAAATTACGCAGAGTCTTGCGCGTACTCACCCATACGATGAGCATGGTGGCTACGAACACCCGAAAACGGACAGGGCTCCTTCGCGCCCGGTCGGCCGCGCTGCGCGTGGCGATCGCGCAACGACGTGGGCTCGAAGACCGGTAACATCACACCTGAGAGACTCGAGAAGGAGGCCGCAAACGATGAACGCGCTGCAGCCGTGGCACATCATCATCCTGGTGCTCGTCGTTGTTCTGCTGTTCGGCGCCAAGAGGCTTCCGGACGCCGCGCGGTCCATCGGCAAGTCCATGAAGATCTTCAAGGCCGAGACCAAGGACATGGCCGGGGACAAGGACAAGGCCGCCGAGACCGAAGAGGTCGAGACCAAGCAGCTGCCGCAGGCCACCACGCCCGCGCCCGCCGCGACCGCGCAGGACAAGCAGGTCGCCGAACTCCAGCGTCAGCTCGACGAGCTCAAGAAGCAGCAGGCCACCACGCCCGCTCCGGCCGAGCAGGCGCAGAAGAACGCCAGCTGAGCGATCTTTTCGCAAGCAGCTTCTAGCCAGCCCAGCGGAGCCTGTTCGCGGATGAGCGCGCCGAACCACCGGCGCGCTCATGGTGGACCCTGACGAGAACGGACTGTCCAGTGGCGGATTCCGCCTCCGGTGAGGAGCGCCGCGGTTCGAAGCGGCGCAAGCGCAGCCGTCGGACCAACCCCGACGGCACGATGACGCTCATCGAGCACATCTACGAGTTCCGCCGCCGTCTGGGCTTCGCGCTGCTCGCCATCCTGGCGGGCGGGATCATCGGTTTCATCTGGTTCCAGACCAAGGTGGGCCCGATCCCGTCGCTCGGCCAGATCATGACCGGGCCGTACTGCGGCATCCCGTACCAGCGCAGGCTCGGCGGGGAACTCAACGGTCCCTGCCAGCTGCTCCAGACGGTTCCGTTCGAAGCCTTCATGATCCAGCTGAAGGTCGGTCTCGCCGCGGGCGCGGTCCTGCTCGCCCCGCTATGGCTCTACCAGATCTGGGCGTTCATCGCGCCCGGTCTCTACTCGAAGGAGCGCAAGTACGCGCTCACCTTCGTCTTCTTCGCGTCGATCCTGTTCGCCGCCGGCGCCGTGCTGGCGTACCTGCTCATCCCGCACGCTCTCGAGCTGCTGATGAACTTCGGTGGCGACCAGTTCATCACCGCCCTCACCGGTGACAAGTACATCTCGTTCATCCTGTCGCTGCTGCTGATCTTCGGCGTCAGTTTCGAACTCCCGTTGTTCGTGGTGATGTTGAACCGCGTCGGCGTCCTCAAGTACCAGACGCTGAAGAAGTGGCGCCGCGGCCTGATCATGGTCGTGTTCGTCTTCGCCGCCTTCGCGACGCCTGGTTCGGACCCGTTCTCGATGCTCGCCCTGGCGGGCGCGCTGGTTGTGCTCCTGGAGCTCTCCATCCAGATCGCGCGCTTCCACGACCGCAAGCTCGACAAGGTGCGCGGCACCGAGGGCTGGGACCAGCTCGCCGACGACGAGGCCGCGCCGTTCGACTACACGCCGAGCACCATCGACGACGAACCGTCCGCCACCACCGGTGGCAAGCGGACCAGCACCGACGACGTCACCTGAGCCCGGGATGCACGCGGCACTGGCCGTCCACCCGGCCTCCGGTGACGGGGCCGCGGGACGGCTGCTGGAGTCGGTCGCGGCGAGGCTGCGGCCCGTCGTCGACCGGCTCGACGTCCTCGTCGCCCACACGGTGGAGGAATCCCGTGCGCTGATGACCGACTCTCGGGCGGCCGGACTGGACGTCCTCGTCGTCCTCGGCGGTGACGGCGCGGCACACCAAGGCGTTCAGTTCTGTGCCGAATCCGGCGTCGCCCTCGGGCTCGTCCCCGCGGGCACCGGCAACGACTTCGCCAGGGCTCTCGGCATCCCCGAACAGCCGCACGCCGCCGCTGATTTCGTCGCGAGGCGGATCGCGGAGGGGAAACGGCGGAGAGTCGATCTCGGCCAGGCAGAAGGCGAATGGTTCGCCACGGTACTGTGCTCGGGCTTCGACGCCCTGGTCACCGAACGGGCCAACCGGCTGACCTGGCCTCGCGGCCCGCGCCGCTACGACGTCGCGATCCTGGCCGAACTCGCCGCGTTCCGGCCTCGGCCGGTCGTGCTCCGCACGGACGTCGAGACACTCGAACTCGACGCCACCATGATCGCCGTCGGCAACACCCCGTACTACGGCGGCGGCATGCCGATCTGCCCCGGGGCGGACCCCGAAGACGGTCTGTTCGACGTCACCGTCGTCGGCAACGCGACCCGGCGCGACCTGCTTCGCATGTTGCCCGGTGTCCGGTCCGGAGAGCACATCGCGCATCCGGCGGTCCGGACCCTCAAAGCCAGTCAGATCCACCTGGCGGGCAGCGACCTGCCGGTGTACGCCGACGGCGAGCCGCTGGGCAGGCTGCCGATCGACGTCACCTGTGTTCCCGGCGCGCTCACCGTCGTCGGGTGAGCCCGGCGTAGTCACCCGCTCGCCACACCAGTCCGCGGAACGTCGCGGCAGACATCAGTTCGCCGCGCGGGAAGAACACCCCGCCGCAGCGGTGGCAGAACCACGCCTGCCGCCAGTACTCCAGCGCGTCGGGGATGCCCCGCCGGATCCGCGCGTTGCGCCGCAGCCTGAGCACGAACAGCACGGCGAACAGCGCGACCAGCGCGAAGGCGCCGAATGGGAAGATCGACGCTCCGATGAACTGCGCGACCCGGCCGTCGGCGCTCGGCGCGACGTTCTCGTCGAGCACGTCGGTGGCGAAGGCGAGGAACACGAACGCGGGGATCAGCAAGACCAGCGCGAGTGCCAAGAAGCACCCGCCACCGCGGAGCACCGGATACGGGTTGAGCGACGCCGCGGTCGCCGTCACCGACACGCCGGTGTGCGTCGTCGCGGTATAGACCACGCCGTCGCCCGCCGGGATGGCCGCCATGCCCCCTTGCACCCGGTAGGTCGTCTGCCCGCTCTGGAACACCGCCGGCACACTCTGCACCTGGTCGACCTGCGCGCATTGCGGGCAAGCGATCTCCATGGGTCCCCTCTCGATCTCGGATCCGGCCCTTGGATGACACAGGGGTGGCGGCCGTTCCCGAGATCGTCACACCGAGTGCGAACTGTCGGTGGGGTATGGAACCCTGACGAAGTGGTCAATAGCCCTTCTCAGACCCCGGCCGAGGCCTACGCGGCCTCCCAGCGCCGCGCTCGATACCCCCAGCTGACCCGCTTCGCGGCGGAATCGTCGTTCGAATTCGACGACTTCCAGGTCCGCGGCTGCGAGGCGCTCGAAGACGGTCACGGCGTGCTCGTCTGCGCGCCCACCGGCGCCGGGAAGACCGTGGTCGGCGAGTTCGCGGTGCATCTCGCCCTCGCCGAGGGCCGCAAATGCTTCTACACGACACCGATCAAGGCGTTGTCGAACCAGAAGTACGCCGACCTCGCCGGCCGCTATGGGGCCGACGCCGTCGGCCTGCTGACCGGCGACACCTCGATCAACGGCAACGCGCAGGTCGTGGTCATGACCACCGAGGTCCTCCGCAACATGCTGTACGCCGGGTCCTCGACCATCGGCGAGCTCGCGTACGTGGTGATGGACGAGGTCCACTACCTCGCCGACCGGTTCCGCGGTGCCGTCTGGGAAGAGGTCATCCTCCACCTGCCCGAACACGTCCGGGTCGTCGGCCTGTCGGCCACGGTGAGCAACGCCGAGGAGTTCGGCGAATGGCTCGTCGAGGTCCGCGGCGACACCACCGTCGTCGTCGACGAGCACCGGCCGGTGCCGCTGTGGCAGCACATGCTGGTCGGCAACCGGCTGCTGGACCTGTTCGCAGGCCAGGAGGAACACGCGCCGGGCGCCGAACTGCGGATCAACCCCAGCCTGCTTCGCCGCACCGAGGAGATCGGCGGGCGTTTCGCCCCGGCCGGGTTGCGCGGGCCGAGAGGACGGCGAGGGGCGCCGTCGCGGATGCCGCGGTACCGGCCGCCGTCCCGCACCGACACGGTCGAGCGGCTGGACAACGCCGGGTTGCTCCCCGCCATCGTGTTCATCTTCTCCCGCGCCGGCTGTGACGCCGCCGTCGGTCAGTGCGTCCGGTCCGGCCTGCGGCTCAACGGCCCCGAAGAGGTCGAGAAGGTCCGCCGCATCGTCGCCGAGCGCACCAAGGACCTCCCCGAAGGCGACCTAGGCGTCCTCGGCTTCTGGGAATGGCGTGAGGCGCTCGAACGCGGTATCGCCGGGCACCACGCCGGGCTGCTCCCGGCGTTCAAGGAAACCGTCGAGGAGCTGTTCGTCCAGGGCCTGGTGAAGGTCGTCTTCGCCACCGAGACGCTCGCGCTCGGCATCAACATGCCCGCGCGCACCGTGGTGCTGGAGCGGCTGGTGAAGTACAACGGCGAGGCGCACGTCGACCTGACGCCGGGGGAGTACACGCAGCTCACCGGGCGGGCCGGACGGCGCGGCATCGACGTCGAAGGCCACGCGGTCGTCGCCTGGCAGCCGGGGATCGATCCGAAGCAGGTCGGCGGGCTGGCCTCGACCAGGACGTACCCGCTGCGGTCGTCCTTCCGGCCCGGCTACAACATGGCGGTGAACCTGGTCGCCCAGGTCGGCGCCGAAGAGGCCCGTGACCTGCTGGAACAGTCGTTCGCGCAGTTCCAGGCCGACCGGTCGGTGGTCGGGACGGCCCGGCGGATCGAGCGGAACAAGGAGGCCCTGCGGGGCTACACCTCGGCCATCACCGGCGATTTCGACCAGATGCTGGAGTACGTCGAACTGCGGGCGAAGATCTCCGCCAGGGAGAAGGCGCTGTCGCGTCAGAACACCTCCGCCCGCCGTGCGGGAACCGCCGAATCGCTGGAGAAGCTCCGCAAGGGCGACGTCATCGCCGTGCCCGCGGGACGGCGCGCGGGGCTGGCGGTCGTCGTCGACCCGGGGCTCGACCCGATCCGCGAACCGCGGCNGGGACGGCGCGCGGGGCTGGCGGTCGTCGTCGACCCGGGGCTCGACCCGATCCGCGAACCGCGGCCCGTGGTGGTCACCGAGGACCGCTGGTCCGGGCCGCTCTCGGTCTCGGACTTCCCGTCGCCGGTCGAGGCGCTGGGGAACATCAAGCTGCCGAAGCACATCGAGCTGCGCTCGCCCAAGACCCGGCGGGATATCGCTTCGAGCCTGCGCAACGCGGGAATCTCCTTGCCTGGCAGGCAAAGGCGCCGCGCGGGGGCCAATGAGGACGGTGAGCTGGCCGCGCTGCGGCGGGCGCTGCGCGCGCATCCGTGCCACGGCCTCGCCGAACGCGAGGCGAACCTGCGCTGGGTCGAGCGGTACCAGCGGCTCACGGCCGAGACCGAGCAACTGGAACGCAAGGTCGCGGCGACCACGCACTCGCTCGCGCGTGCCTTCGACCGCATCCTGCGGCTCCTCGGTGAACGCGGGTACCTCGGCCCCGAGTCGAAGGGCGACGGCGAGAACCGCGTCACCGAACACGGGAAGCGGCTCACCCGGCTCTACAGCGAGTCCGATCTGCTCGCCGCCGAGTGCATCCGGCACGGCGTCTGGAAAGGACTGGCGCCCGCCGAACTCGCCGCCGTCGTCTCGACGCTGGTCTTCGAGGCACGCCGGGACACCGCAGGGGAGCCCCGCCTGCCCGCGGGCAAGGTGCTCGACGCCTGGCAGGCGACCACGCGGCTGTGGATGGAGCTCACCGAGGACGAGCGGCGCCACAAACTGGACCGCACCCGCGAACCCGACGCCGGTTTCGCCTGGCCCGTCTACCGATGGGCGCGCGGCGAATCGCTGGAGAAGGTCCTCACCGCCGCCGAGGCGAACGGGCAGGAGCTGTCGGCCGGTGACTTCGTGCGCTGGGCGCGGCAGGTCATCGACCTGCTGGACCAGATCCGCGACGTCCTCGGGAAGGCGGACCCGGTCGGAGCGGCGGCCTCGGACGCGGTGAAGGCGTTGCGGCGTGGAGTCGTGGCGGCCGGCGGCGCGTGACCGGTCTCGTGAGTTTCGGCGTCGGCCCGTGATGGAGTGAAGGCGTCCTTCGCCGCGTCTGATGCGGCGAAGGACGCCTTCGGGCCTGAGGGCCGGTCCGATGAGGCGGCTGCGGTGTTCCCAGGCCCCGGAATCCGTGAAGGCCTCCTTCCTTGCGCCTAGGTACAGGAAGGGACCTTCATGTACTCGGGCGACCCCGAGTCGCCGGTACCGCGTCGGTCGAGCCTCGTGAGTGGTGAGGACGGTTAGAACCGTCCTCACCACTGACGAGACGTTGGGCTGACCGGCGGAGTGCCCCGCGTCCGGTGTGAGCACGGTCGCGGCGAGTTGCCCCGACACCGGCCGGGAACAGTGGGCAGGGGCGCCGACCTGTGGTTGGATCGCCCACGACGGCCATGCAGGTCGGCCGGTGACGATGGCGGAACAGGCGGAGGCGAACGATGAGCACGCCGTATGGCGGCAACGACCCGCAGCAGCAGCCCCAATGGGGGCAGCAGCCGGGCTACGGGCAACAGCCGGGCGGCGCTCAACCGCCGAGCGGCCCGCAGCAGCAACCGCAGTGGGGTCAGCAGCCGCAGTACGACCCGTCGCAGACCCAGCAGCAACAGCCGCAGTGGGGTCAGCAGCCCGCCCCCTACGACCCGTCCCAGCAGCAGCCGGGCTACCCGCAGCATCAGGACCCGTCGCAGACGCAGCAACAGCAGCCGCAGTGGGGTCAGCAGCCGCAGTACGGCCAGCAGCCGGGATATCCGCAGAGCGGGCCCCAGCAGCAACCCGGCTACCCCCAGAGCGGCCCGCAGCAACAGCCGCAGTACGGGCAGCAGCAGCCCGGTCAGTACGACTACGGCCAGAGCCAGTTCCCAGGCACCCAGGGCGAGGCGCAGGACAAGCCGAAGTCCAAGAAGGGCCTGTTCATCGGGATCGGCGCGCTCGTGGTGATCATCGCCGCGGTCGGCATCCTCGGCTTCGTCACGCCGGGCTGGTTCAACACCCAGGTGTTCAACAACACGCAGATGCAGACCGACGTGCAGAAGCTGCTCACCGAGACCTACGGGATCAAGGAGATCAGCGCGGTCACCTGCCCCTCCGGTCAGGAGGTCAAGGACGGCGTGAAGTTCACCTGCACCGCCACGATCGAGGGCAAGCCGCAGGAGGTGCCGATCACCGTGAAGGGTGACACCGGCAACTACGAGGTCTCTCCGCCCGCCATCAAATAACGGCGGGCGCCGCGCGCGGTCGATCCTGCATGATCGTGTCATGAGCGACTTCTCAGTGCGGCGGCTGCGGTCCGACGAGGAACGGGCCGCGACCGATTTGTTCAGGCGCGCCTTGCACGCCAAGGAGATGACCGACGAGGAATGGTCGGCCATCGTCCCGTCGATGCAGCCGGACCGCGGGTTCGGCGCGTTCGACCAGGAGCTGATCGGCACCCTCCGGTCGTTCGATTCGGAAGTGACCCTGCCCGGCGGCGGCACCACGCCGCTCGCCGCGGTCAGCCTGGTCGGCGTCCGCGCCGACCGGACCCGCCGCGGCGTGCTGACCGGCTTGATGCGCGCGCAGTTCGAGGATTTCGCCGCTCGGGGCGTTCCCGCGGCGATGCTGCACGCGTCCGAAGGCGCCATCTACGGCAGGTTCGGGTACGGCGTCGCCGTGCGGGCGAAGTCGATCGAGGTCGACAGGCACCGGGCCCGCTTCCGGCCCGAGGCGCCCACGGGCGGTGAGATCTCCTTGCTGGATCTGGAAAGCACTGTCGAGCAATGGCCGTCGCTCTTCGACGCGCTGCCGCGCACCCGGCCGGGGATGATCGCGCGGAGCTCGCATCTGTGGCCGGGCTACGAACGGGAACTGCGCCGGGCGACCACGCCGGTCACGACCGCGGTGCATCGCGGCCAGGACGGGGTCGACGGCTATGTCACCTACACCGTCGAGAGGGCTCATTTCGGCGCTCCGGCGCTGCTGAAGATCCAGTCGTTCCGCTACGCGAGTCCTGACGCGTTCGCGGGGTTGTGGCGCTATCTGGTGTCCGTGGACCTGGTCGACCTCATCACCGCCGAGAAGCGGCCGCTCGACGAGCCGGTCGAGTTGCTGTTCAGGGACCCGCGGCACGTGACGGTGCAGAAGATCCAGGACGAAGGCTGGCTCCGGCTGGTCGACGTCGCGAGGATGCTCGACGCGCGCACGTACCGGGGCGAGCCGGTCGTCATCGAGGTCACAGACCCTTTCCTGGACCACAACTCCGGCCGCTACCGCCTGTCCGAGGACGGCGCCGTCCGCACCACCGACCCGGCGGATCTCGAACTGCACGCCGACACCCTGTCGATGGTGTACCTCGGTGGCTGGCGCCCGTCGGATCTCGCGGCCGCCGGCCGGGTCCGCGCCACCGGTGCGGCCGCTCTGGAGCGTGCGGACCTGCTGTTCGGCACGCGGGTCAATCCCTGGTGCGGTACCTTCTTCTGACGTTGGATGATCACACCGGTGGGGGTGGAGAAGCTTGAGCGGGCGAGCCGTCGCGACGGTCGGTCTGTGCTGTGCCGCGTTCGCGATGCTGGCGGCGTGTTCGGACACCCCGGCGCCCGCGCCGGCGACGAAGACCGTCACGGTCCCGCCGACGACGAGCGCTGCGCCGGGCACGCCCGCCACGTCCGGCGGTTCGTCCTCCGCCGCTCCGGGCAGAGTCTTCGACCCGCGGACCATGCAGGCGGACGTGCGGAAGATCCTCACCGAGACCTATCAGGTGAGAGACGTCGGCGACGTGCTCTGCCCGGCGAATCAGACGGTCAAGGACGGCAGCACGTTCACCTGCACCGTCCAGGTCGGCGGGGAGGGCAAGACCGTCACGATCACCGTCACCGGTGACGACGGCCGCTACGAGGTCGGCGCGCCCGCCTGAAAACGGGTTGGGTTCAGCCGGTCCGCGCGGCAGGATCGGCGGGTATGAGCGAATTCCATGTGCGTGCCGTGGCCGAAGGCGAACAGAGGGCGTGTCTCGGAGTCCTGGCGGAGTCCTTGCACGGCAAGCCTGCTTCGGACGAGATCTGGGCGAAGATGGCCCCGTCCTGGCCCGCCACCGGGAAATTCGCCGCGTTCGACGACCACGGCACCCCGGTGGGCATCGCCAGTTCCTTCGAGGTGGAGCTGACCGTCCCGGGTGGACGGAAGCTCGTCACAGCCGCCGTCGACGGTGTCGGCGTCCGCGCCGACTGGACCCGCCGCGGGATCCTCACCGCGATGATGGCCGTACAGCTGGAAGACCTCGCGGCGCGCGGCGTCCCGCTCGCCGCGCTGCACGCGTCGGAAGCGGTGATCTACGGTCGCTTCGGTTACGGCGCGGCCACTTTCTGCAGAGGTGTTTCCGTCGAACGCCCCCGCGCCCGGCTTCGCGACGGCGTGGGGCGGGACGGCGTGGTCAGGTTCGTCACCCCGGCCGAAGCGGTCGAGCGTGTTCCCGCGCTGTACAGCCGATTCGAGGGAACGCGGCCGGGCTTCGTGACCCGGCCGGCCAACTGGTGGCCGGGCTTCTTCGAACGAGTGGTCACCGGGGACGACGGCTATCGCGTAGCCGTCCACAGTGGACCGGACGGCGACGACGGTTTCGTCGTCTACCAGACCATCGACACTCGCGACCGGCAGGCGCCGGAGCGTGGCGCACTCCTGGACATCCGTGAACTTCATGCCGCCACGCCACAGGCCTGGGCGGGCCTGTGGCGCTTCCTGCTGTCGATCGATCTCGTCTCGGCCGTCGCCGGCCGTGGCCGCCCGCTGGACGAGCCGCTCGCCGAACTGCTCACCGACCCGCGCGCGGTGAACACCACCGAAGTCATCGACGACCTGTGGCTGCGCCTCGTCGACGTCCTCGCGGCGCTGCGGGCACGCTCCTATGGCACCGCCGATCCCGTGGTACTCGAAGTGCACGACAAGCAGCTTCCGGACAACAACGGCCGTTACGTCGTCGGCCCGGACGGCGTGGAACGCACGACCGCCGAGGCCGATCTGCGGCTGGACGTCGCCACGTTGTCATCGCTGTACCTTGGCCACGGCCTGTTCGGCGATCTGGCCTTGTCCGGCAGGGTCGAGGTGCTGGACGAGGCAGCGGTCGCCCGTGCCGACGCGCTGTTCCACACCGCGCGCACGCCGTGGTGCGGAACGTTCTTCTAAGCCGATGTCCACAGAGCGATCGTGTCCGTGAAGGCCTCCTTGCCTACCCTGAAGGTAGTGAAGGGGCCCTTCACGGACTTCAGTCCATCTCTGGCGGCCCGAGGCCGCGCTGCTAAGCCGGGTTGCGGCGAGGTTTGATCCGCACCTGCGGCAGCGTGGGCGCGGGCAGCCACGCGGTGGTGCCCTGATAGCCCTCCACCCGACCGAATCGGTCGGCCTGTGCCTGCCATGCCTCGCGGTACTCGGCGATCTCCTCGTGACTCCGGCCCACGAAGTTCCACCACATGACGAGTTCCTCGGTGAACGGAGTCCCGCCGAGCAGGAGCACCCGAGCCGGTTCGCCACCGGAGTTCGTCAGTTCCAGCCGCTCCGCGCCCGGTGCGAGGTAGGCGAGTTCCCCGGTTTTCAGCGCCACTCCGGCGACCGTGACGGAGCCGATGTCCTGGAGGACACCGTGCTCGAAGGCCGGGTCGACATCGAGGGCCAGGGTCGCTCCGGGGTCCACCGTGAGTTCGGCGCCCAGCAGGGGAGTGAACGCCGGGACCGGTGACGTGGTCCCGGCGAGACTCCCGAGAAAGACCCGGGCGGTCGCGCCGGGCAGGTCGAGCAGTGGCGGCGCGTAGTGCCGGAAGTTCCGTGCGGTGTCGCGATGTTCGTCCGGCAGCGCGATCCAGAGCTGGACGCCGTGCAGCGTCGAGGTGTCCGGTGTGGACACTGTGGCGACCTCGGAATGCGCGATGCCGTGCCCGGCGGTCATCAGGTTGAGCTCGCCGGGCCGCACCATGGCCCGGGTGCCGATGCTGTCGCGGTGCTCGATCTCGCCGCTGAACAGCCAGCTCGCGGTCTGCAATCCGGTGTGCGGATGCGGCGCGACGTCCATCCCGCCGGACTCCGAAACGTCCTGCGGGCCGTAGTGGTCGGCGAAACACCAGGCGCCGATCAGGGACCGTTGGCGCTGCGGGAGTGTCCGCCGGACCCGGATGGCGCGCGGACCGCCGAGCGGGACGTCGCGCGGGGTCAGCACGGTGACGCCTTCGCCCGGCCGTTCCCGGCACAGCAGCTCGGCCGGGTCGGCCTCGGTGTTGCTCACGGCTTGGGGAGCGCGGCCAGCAGACGCTCCACCGAACGGCCGAGATTCCAGCGTTCCGCGAGTTCCGCGACCTTGTCCGGGTCGGCGGGCTCGGACGGGACGACGTCCGGACGTGACTGTTCGACCGGTGCGTCGGCGGCGACCCGGACGACGGTCGGGGCGACCGCGAGGTAGTCGGCGGCGTCGGTCAGCCGGAGCCGGGTCTTGAGCGGCACGCGCGAGTCGCCGGCGTTGGACGCCTCGAGCAGCTCCTGCAGCGAGCCGAACTGGGTGATCAGCTTCGCCGCCGTCTTCTCGCCGATCCCGGCGACACCGGGCAGCCCGTCCGAGGGGTCTCCGCGCAGCGCCGCCATGTCGGCGTAGCCGGGCCCGGCGTTCCCGGCCGGGATCCCGTACTTCTCCGCGATCTCGTCCGGGCCGAGGACCTCGGCCTTGTTCCAGCCCTTGCCGACGTAGATGACGACCGTGGGCGTCGGTTCATGGCGGACCAGCTGGAAAAGGTCGCGGTCGCCGGTGATGACCTCGACGGGTGACACCTGCTCGCGGATCGCGAGCGCGCCGATGACGTCGTCGGCCTCGTACCCGGCCGCCTCGGCCGTCGCGATCCCGAAGGCCTCCAGCAGTTCCAGGATGATCGGCACCTGGGGCGTCAGGGTGTCCGGCACCTCTTCGACATCGCTGCCTTCCGGGACCTCTTCGGCCACCCGGTGCGCCTTGTAGCTGGGCAGCAGATCGGTGCGGAACTTCGGCCGCCAGTCCGCGTCGAGGCACGCCACGAGCCGGGAAGGCCGCCGGTCGACGAGAATCCGCGCGACGGTGTCGGTGAACCCGCGCACCGCGTTGACCGGTGTCCCGTCGGGGGCGGTCATCGAATCGGGCAGTGCGTAGAACGAGCGGAAGTAGAGGCTCGCGGAATCGAGGAGAGCGAGTGGTCCGGTCACGCGGACAGCCTGCCATGTCCCGCCCCGGATGTCCGTGAAGGACCCGACCCCCAGCCGGGTCCTCCACGGACGCGTCAGGCCGCGTAGGGCCGCACTCGGCGCGCGTCGCGGAGGGCGTTGGCCCACCAGTTCAGCTGATTCAGCAGCGTGGTTGCGGCGGCGGAGGCGCCTTCGAAGTCGTCGTGCTCACCGTCCGGGCCGAAGTGGTTCCAGGCGTAGGGGAAGCTCACGGTCTCGCGGATCGTCGCGGCGTGGAGTTCGGCGAAGACCGGACGCAGGTGCTCCACCGCGCGCAGGCCGCCCGAGATTCCGCCGTAGGAAACGAAGGCGACCGGTTTCCCGTGCCATTCGGGGCCCGTGGCGTCGAGCGCGGTCTTGAGCGGGCCGGGGTAGCTGTGGTTGTACTCGGGGACGATCACGACGACGGCGTCCGCGCCGGCGACACCGGGGGAGAGATCACCGGGGGCTTCGGCCAGGTCGATGACGGACAGGGTGACGTCGTCGCGCTGTTTGGCGCGGTCGAGGAACCAGTTCGCGACGACGGGAGCGAAGCGGCCTTCGCGGACGCTGCTGATCACGACGGCGAGTTGGTAAGGCGAGTTCGTTGTCATGCCCAAGACCGTAAAACCTGCACTTAACTTGAAGTCAAACTCCAGAATGGGCTCATTTCAAGAGTCAATCGCAGAGAACTCTTTGCAAAGAACTCTCTGCGGTCGTAGGGTGGAGCGCATGGGGAAGAGCGAGAGGTATCTCGCGCGGGTCGACGGCCGCATCCTGCGGGCGCTGTCGCATCCACTGCGCGTCAAGATCCTGGAGTTGCTGCGGGAGGACGGACCGGCGACGGCGTCCGGACTGGCGAAACGGGCGGGGGAGAGTTCCGGGACCACGAGCTGGCATCTGCGTCAGCTGGCCGAATCCGGGCTGATCACGGAGGACACCGAGCGCGGCAGCAGGCGCGACCGGTGGTGGAGGGCGGTGCACGAGGGGGACCAGATGCGGACCAAGGACTTCATCGACGATCCCGACCTCGCGGGTCCCTTCAACGCCTACGCCCACACGATGATCGAGCGGCGCTACGCGGCCGAAGCGCAGTTCGTCGCCGAAGTGCGGGACTGGGCCGACGAGTGGATCGACAAGGTCAGCTTCCACGATTCGCCGCTGTCGCTGACACCGGACGAGGCCGCCGCGTTGAGCGACGAAATCCTCGAGGTGATCGGCCGGTACCGCCGTCCGGAGAAGGACGGCGACACCCAGGTCCGTGTGCACTGGGCGGCCTTCCCGAGGAAGTCCCGGCCGGAGACGCCATGAGCCGGATGCCACTGGGGGCTCTGGTCGTGGCTTCGGGGACCTCCTCGGCCGGGGTGATGATGACGTTGCTCGCGATTCCCTGGTTCGTGCTGCAGAGCACGGGCAGCGGCACCAAGACCGGTCTCGTCACCGCGGCCGAGGTGCTGGGACTGATGGTCGCGGCACTGCTGGGCGGGCCGATCGTGGACCGCGTCGGCACACGCCGGGCGAGCGTCGGTGCGGACCTGCTGACCACCATCACGGTGCTGCTGATCCCGCTCGCGATGGGCACGACAGGGCTCAGCCTGCCCGGGCTGATCGTGCTGTCGTTCGTGATGGGGGTTTCCCGGGGGCCCGCGGACACGGCCAAGCAGGTGCTGCTCCCCGGCGTCGCCGAACTCGGCGGTGTCCGCGTGAGCCGGGCGGCGAGCGCCGTCGAAGCGGCGATGAGAACCGGCCGGATGGTGGGCGGGCCCGCCGCCGGCGCACTGATCGCGCTGATCGGCCCGATGCCGGTGCTGTTCGTCGACGCGGGCGCGTTGCTGCTGTCCTCGACGCTGGTGTTCGCGCTGATCCCGGCCGCGGCCGGTCCGCCGAGGCCGCCGTCGGGCGGATATCTCAGGCAACTGCGCGAAGGGCTCGGATACGTCAAGCGTGACGCGGTACTGCGCGCGGTGGTCGGCATGCTGATGCTCACCAACAGCCTCGATTTCGGGCTGCTCGGCGTCCTGTACCCGGCGTACGGCGACCAGGTCCTGCACAGCACCGCGCTCATCGGCGCGATGATCACCGCGGTCGCGGCGGGCGCGCTGCTCGGTTCGGCGATCTACGGCTGGATCGGCCATCGGTTTTCCCGGCGGACGGCGATCCTCGTCGCCGTCGCGATCGGAGGCGCGCCACGCTTCGCCTTGCTCGCGCTGGAACCCGCGCCGCCGGTCCTGCTCGCCGGGCTTGTGGTCGCCGGGATCGGGGCGGGCGCGCTGAATCCGATCGTGCTCCCGGCGGTCTACGAACGGGTTCCGGAAGCCGTCCGCGGCCGTGTGCTCAGCCTTCTCGTGGGCGGGGTGCTCGCCGCGATGCCGCTCGGCTCGATGGCGGCCGGGTTGCTACTGGACGGGATCGGCCTCGTCGGCGCGCTCGCCGTGTTCGGCGCTCTGTACCTGATCGCCGGCACCTTCCCGGCGATCTTCCGGGTCTGGCGCGGACTCGACGATCCCGCCCCGATCGGGGGTGACCGGCCGGTGAGCCAAGGGGCGCGGACCGACTAGGCTCGCCATCATGTCGCGCCGTTCCCTTCACAACCCAGCCCCCGACGCCGCCAGCCTCCGCGCCCGCCTCGACCGGGCCCGCGCCGCCGCGGCCGCCGCCGACACCGACGCCCTGCTGATCGCACCCGGCTCGGACCTGCGCTACCTCATCGGCCAGGCCGGGGGCTCCTTCGAACGGCTGACGACGCTCGTGATCCCGGCCGACGGCGTCCCGGCGCTGGTGCTGCCGAAACTGGAGGCACCCGGCTACGCCGACGTCCCCGCCGACGAACTCGGCATCGAGATCGTCACCTGGGTCGACGGTGACAACGCCTACGAACTGGTCGCCGACCGGCTGGGCAAGCCCGGCCGCGTGGCGGTCAGCGACTTCACCCCGGCGCTGCACGTGCTCGCCTTCCGCGGCGCGCTCGGCGACGCGGAGCAGACGCTCGCCGGGCCGATCGTGCGCGAACTGCGGATGCGCAAGGACGCGGCCGAGATCCAGGCGCTGCGCGACGCGGGTGCCGCCATCGACCGCGTACACGCCCGCGTGCACGAATGGCTGCGCCCCGGCCGCACCGAGGCCGAGGTCGGCGCGGACATCACCGCCGCGATCGTCGAAGAGGGCCACACCCACGCCGACTTCGTGATCGTCGGCTCGGGCCCCAACGGCGCCAGCCCTCACCACGACGTCTCCGATCGGGTCATCGAGCGCGGCGACGTCGTCGTGGTCGACATCGGCGGCCCGATCGCCGAGGGCTACAACTCCGACTCCACCCGCACGTACGCGGTGGGCGAGCCGCGTGACGCCGACGTCGCCGAGACCTACGCCGTCCTGCAGCGGGCGCAGAAGGCCGCCGTCGACGCCGTCCGTCCGGGTGTCACCGCCGAGTCGATCGACGCCGCCGCGCGCGACATCATCGCCGAGGCGGGGTACGGCGAGTACTTCATCCACCGCACCGGCCACGGCATCGGCCTCGACGTGCACGAGGAGCCCTACATCATCAAGGGCAACGCGCTGCCGCTCGAGCCGGGCATGGCGTTCAGCGTCGAGCCCGGCATCTACCAGCCCGGCCGCTGGGGCGCCCGCATCGAGGACATCGTCGTGGTCACCGAGGACGGCGTCGAAGCGGTCAACCAGCGCCCGCACGAGCTGATCGTGCTCGACGCATGACGGGTTCCCTGGAGCCACTGGACCAGGCCATCGTGCAGGAACTGGCCGCGGACGGACGGCGCAGTTTCACCGATCTGGCCGAGCGGGTCGGGCTTTCGGTTTCGGCGGTACACCAGCGGGTGCGCCGCCTGGAACAGCGCGGGGTCATCCTCGGGTACACCGCGCGGCTCGACGGCGAGCAGATCGGGCTGCCGCTCACGGCGCTGATCTCGCTGACGCCGAACGATCCGGCCGCGCCGGACGACTACCCGCAGCGTCTCGAGCACATCAAGGAGATCGAGTCCTGCTACTCGGTCGCGGGGGACGAGTCGTACATCCTCCTGGTCCGGGTGGCTTCGCCGCTCGGCCTGGAGGATCTGCTCCGCCGTATCCGGGAGTCCGCCAAGGTCTCGACCAGGACCACGGTGGTGCTGTCGACGCCGTTCGAGGGCCGTTCGCCCACCCTGTGAAACGGGAAAACCGGTGGGCTTGCGCGACGCTGGTACGATAAAAGGTATGGCAACACGTAAGGTCACTCTCTCACTCGACAGTGGTGCGCTCGAGTTCGCCGAGCGGGCCGCGAAGGCACACGGGATCTCGGTCTCGTCGTGGTTGTCCAAAGCGGCCCGCAGGGAGGCCGTCCGCACCGGATACACCCCGCAGCGCGCCCCGGTCGAACCGTCCGCCGAATCGGACGAGGCCGAGCTGACCGCCGCGGAGAAGGATCTGCGTGCACAGGGGTGAAGTCTGGACGTACCACCCCCCGACCGAACCGGCACGGCAGCGCACCGTCGTCCTGCTGTCCTCGGACGGGGTGAACGAATCCGAGCGGCCGTGGCTGCTCGGCACCGAACTGCTGGACCGTGATCCGCAGGACATCCTCGGCGTCGCCGTCGACGCGCGGTACTGGGTCTCCACGCTGAACCTCACGCGCCTGTACCGGCCGTGGTTCGACGAGAAGATCGCGGAGATCGACCAAGAGGTCCAGGAGCGCATCGACATCGCGTTGCGCGCCGCACTCGACCTCTAGACCTCTAACGCGCGATCACCTCGGGCGCGGCGTGCAGTTTGCCGTCGGGGCCGGAGAGGCACGACGCGTTGCCGCCGCGGGCCGCGAGGAACTCGTTGAGGCAGTTCGCGATCTGCGCGTGGCCGTTCGCGTTGGGATGGAAAGACTCCTGCAGCGCGTGGCTCGCGCGGTCCACCTGGCCGAGGTCACGCAGCTGCAGCGTCAGCCTGCTGAACCACTCGTTCGCCGGGTCGCTGCTGCATGCCTCGTGCCCGGCGCCAGCCCGTGAGAGGTCCAGGAACCGTGCGCTGGTCGCCCTCGACGCCTGCTTGAGCCCGTCCGACAGAACGGAGACGCCGTCGCGGCGCATCCACTCCAGGTCCTCGGTGCGGAACGGGCAGCCATTGAGGCTGCGCAGGGCCTCCGGGATCTGGGGGCCGACAGGCGAGGCGTACGACATCAGCACGAGCTGATAGTCCGCCGGGACGTAGCCGGCCTGCGCGAGCACCTTCTTCACGTCGGCGACGGCGTTGGTCACCTTCGGCACCATGGCGTCCACTTTGGACTTCCAAGTGGTGCGGAGAGCCACGCTGCACGGCGGGTTCTGCGGGGAGAACCAAGCCTTGAAGCATTCGTTGACCTGAGCCGAGAACTTGGGCTCGTCGTTCGCGCCGATCGCGATCACCACCGCCGCGACCCGATGGTCCTTGATCAAGTTCGCGAGCTGTTGAGCCTGTGACGGCTCGGTCCACTGCTTGGCGTCGCCGAGGGCGATCTGCTCCGAGGGCGCCCCCGAACACGCGAGGTTCACGCGCGCGGTGACGTCGGGGATCTTGATCTGCTCGACGAAGGCGTTGGGGGAGCGGTGGCACCAATTGCCGCCCTGCCCGTTGGTCGTGGGCGTGTAGTCGCCCGCGCCCTCACCGGACACGGTGCTGTCGCCGATGGAGACGACCGTCAGCGGCCCCGTCCCCGGTGGGCCTTGGCGCGGGGACGGCTGCCCTGGGCGGCTTTCCGACCCGGTAAAGGCAATGAACCCGACGAGAACCACCACGAACGTGAGCGCCAGAGCACCCCACCACCACCGGAAACGTCGCATCGTCACCGGATTCTACGGACCCGTGGCCCGACAGGGTGATCATGGCGGTGTGACGGTCGCGATGTCCGGTCCGTCCGGCAGCGCGGGCTGTCGTTCACCGGCGGCGACCGGACACGAAGCCAGGGCGGCGGAGCTGGCCGCTTGGGAGTCCTCGAGCCGCTCGACCGCGCTCTGATCGAGTCAGCCGGCCCAGCGTTGGACCGCGATGTCGAGCAGCTTCCGCGCGTGGCCGGCGGAGGCGTCGGCCCAGGCGACGTCCCCGGCGATCGAGCCTGTCGGGGCGGTGGCGTCGTCGGCGACGTCGTACCGCTGAAGGATTCCCGAGGTGAGCGCGACCATGCGGTTGGTCGCGCCGGGAACGGCGAACAGTTCGTCGCCGACGACCTTCCGCAGCTGAGCGGTTCGTTCGTCTCCGCGCATCAGCGCGACCTGAGCCCGTGTCCAGTCCAGGACCCACGCGCCGATCGGATGCCGTTCGGAGTGATAGGTGTCGAGCAGTCCTGCCGGCGCGTGGCCCTGGATGGTCGCGGCGAGTTTCCAGCCCAGGTTGACCGCGTCGCCGAGCCCGAGGTTGAGCCCTTGCGCGCTGAACGGTGAGTGCACGTGCGCGGCGTCGCCGGCGAGGAACACCCTGCCGTGACGGTAGGCCCGCGCCTGGCGCGCGTTGTCCGGCCATCGGGTCGCCCGGCCCCGCAGTCCGGTGATCGTGACCGGGATGCCGGTGACGTCGCGCACCGCGCTCTGCAGCTCTTCGAGAGTGACGGGAGCGTTCTTGTCTTCGGGCTGGGGCGCGAACCTGGCGACGAGAACGCGTCCCGGCACCGGTCCGTAGGTGTAGATGCCGCGAGGTGTCCAGTTCCAGCCGCGGCGCAGTTCGCTCACGTCTTCGAAATCCGCGATGGCCTGGTAGCCCACCAGTTCCGGGCCGGTGCCCGCGAAATCGACGCCGAGCCGCTTGCGGATGACACTCCGTCCGCCGTCGGCCGCGACGACCCACCCGGCGGTGAACTCACCCGCGCTGGTTTCGACGACCACGTCGCCGTCCCCGCCGATGCCGCGCAGGTCCCGGACCTCGACACCGCGACGGATCTCGACTCCCAGCTTGGCGCAGTGCTCGCCGAGCAGCAGTTCGAGATCGTGCTGGCGTACCAGGATCCCGTTGGCCACAGCGGTATGCGCCGCCAGTACCGGATCGCCCTGGTCGACAAGGTCGTGCCGGAACATGATCCCGGCGAAATGGAGCGCGGTTTCGAAGACGTGACCGTCGCCGAGATCGCCGCCGCCGCCGGCGTCTCGAAGGTGACCGTGTTCTCGCACTTCGAGCGCAAGGAGGACCTCGCGCTCGACCGGCTGCCCGACGCCGTCGGCATCGTCCGGGCCGTGGTCCGCGAGCGGCCGGATGGTGTGGGGGTCGTCGAAGCGTTCCGCCGGGCGGCTATCGCTCTCGCGGAGGAACAGCATCCGCTGTCGGGGCTGAGTCAGGCGGGTGAGCCGCTCGCGCGCACCGTCGCCGGGTCTCGCTCGCTCATTTCACGGCTGCGCGAGTTCGAGCACGAGATCGAGGCGGAACTGACCGACGAGCTCGAGAGCGACCCCCGGCTCTCCGGTGACAGCGAACTGGTCGCCGCGCTGATCGTCGCCACGTATCGCGTCGTCGCCGTGGCGACGACGCGGCGACGGCTCGCCGGAGACGATCTCACCGCCCTCGTCACCGCGCACCGTGACCGGCTGGACCGCGCCTTCACCGCGTTGTCCGAGGTTTTCCCGGGCTGACGCCGCCTCAGCCGGCGGCGGGGTGACCGTCCACCCTGGACGCGAGGATCGCCGCGCCGGGCCCGGAAAGTTCGTCCAGTGCCACGGCCCGGCCGGCGATCGACAGCAGGAGCGCCTCCCCGGGGCCGCGGACTTCCGGCCCGGCTCCGGACGACCAGTCGAGGTCCGTGGCGACGAGCCGAAGCCCGCGCGCCCGCTTGCGCGCCTTGATCGGCGGGGCGTAGCGGGCGAAAGCCAGGGCGTGACGCAGCCGTTCTGGCGGCACCTCGCGGGGAAACCCCAGTGGGCGCCGGATGTCCTGATGATGGAGGATCCCGTCGAGCAGGGCAACCCGTCCACCGAACGCCGAGGTCAGGCCGCGTGGCTCGAGGTGCTCCTCGAACCGCGCGATCAGCTCCTCCGGTGTCCGGCCGGGTTTCCGTGCGACACCGAGCGCGTTCATCCGGTTCAGCCGCAGCCCGCCGCGGACGGCCTGGCCGAGCAGATCACGGAACCGCTGGGCGTCGTAGTCGACAACGTGGGCGACCACCTGCCGGACCGTCCACTCCGAACACAACGTCGGCGCGTCCCAGTGCTCGGGGGACAGCGTTCGCAGGAAGGCGGCGAAGTCCGCCCGTTCGTCCCGGGCGAGTCGCGCGACGGTGTCCACTGGCGGCCTCCTGCTCACTCGTAGTCGAGCCACCCGCAAACGTAGTAGTTCGTGTCCTCGTTCCGCTCGACATACCAGGAATAGACGACGTCACCCGCGAGTTTGCCGCTGCGCGCGTTCCGCTGGGTGACCTTGGCCTGGACCGTCACGAACTCCTGTCCCGGCGGGACGGAGTACGGCAGCATCCCCCAGCGCTCGACGTAGTGCCCGTGGAGTTCGAATCCCAGGAGGGTCGCCCGCAGCCGGGGGCAGGTCCCGCTGCGCAACGCGGTCATGTCGTGATTGGCCAGACCGTTCACGTAGACCTGGAACACCCGGTCGATCGCGGCGGGTTCGAGACCCGGCGCGGATGACGTCGAAGGCGCTGCAGGCGGCGTCACCGTCAGGGGCCGCGTCTCGGGCGGGGGAGGGGAGTCCGAGGTCGACGTCGCGGGCGCGGCGTCGGAACGCGGTATCGGGAACCCGCCTCGGCACGCCGAGAGGGTGACGCCGAGGCCGATCACGAGCACGCCCGCCAGGCGCGCGAAGTCAGAGGTCTCACGCCGCCGACGCTATGCGGCCTTCATGAAATTCGCATGAAAGTGGGTCGTGAGTCCCGGCGATCCTCTATGCGTTCGCGGCGGTGGTCGGCNGCAAGTGTCTTTAGAACGACACTTGCCACTCACGACCACCTGTACCGATGACGCCTCAGCAGTTTTCCAGGAAATGCCGTAGCACCCGCGTGCCGAACCGCAGGCCCTCCACCGGGACGCGCTCGTCCACCCCGTGCGCCATCGCCCGGTACGGGAAGCCTTCCGGCAGCCACAACGGAGCGAAGCCGTAGCAGTCGATCCCGAGCGGGCTGAACGCCTTGGCGTCCGTGCCGCCGCCCATGCAGTAGGGCACGACGACGGCTTCGGGGTCTTCGGAGCGCAGCGCCTCAGCCATCGCGTCGAACCACGGCGAATCCACCGGGGCCTGGACCGGCGGCTGGTGTGCGACGAACTCGCGGCTGACGCCCTCGCCGAGCATCGCGTCGAGCTCGGCGAACAGGTCGGGCTCGGTACCGGGCAGGACGCGGACGTCGACCTGGGCCTCGGCCGAAGTCGGGATCACGTTCACCTTGTAGCCGGCGTCGAGCATGGTCGGCGTAGTGCTGTTGCGGACGGTCGGCACCACCAGCGCCCCGGCGGGCCCGAGCCGCGCGATCGTTCCGTCCACATCGGACAGATCGATCGGGACGCCGAGCGCTTCCCCGGTGCGTTCCAGGAACGCTTGCACCGTCGGGGTCAGCTGGACCGGCCAGCGGTGCGCGGCGATCTTGCCGAGCGCGGTGACCAGCCGGGTGACCGCGTTCTCGTCGTTGGGACGCGATCCGTGTCCCGCGCGGCCCTTGGCGGTCAGGCGCAGGTGCGCCGTGCCGCGTTCGGCCGTCGCCACCGGGTAGAGCCGCACGGTGCGGCCGTCGGCGGCGGGGACGTGGTAGGTGTACGCGCCCGACTCGCTGATCGCGGCCGCGCAGCCGTCGAACAGGTCCCGGTGCGCCGCGGCGAGCCAGTGCGCCCCGTACTCGCCCTTGTCCTCCTCGTCGGCCACGAACGCCAGGACGATGTCCCGCCTCGGCCGGACACCCGTGGCGAGGGCGGCGAGCACCATCGCGCAGAAGTCCTTCATGTCGACCGCGCCCCGGCCCCAGAGGAACCCGTCGCGGACCTCGCCGGAGAACGGATCCACCGACCAGTCGGTGGCGTCGGCCGGGACGACGTCGAGGTGTCCCTGTACGAGCAGCGCGGGGAGACTCGGGTTGGTGCCGGGGAGCCGCGCGATCACGTTCGCGCGGCGAGGCGCGGACTCGATGATCTTCGAGTCGATCCCGAGTCCCGAAAGCAGCGACGCCACGTACTCGGCCGCCTCGCGCTCGCCCCCGGAATCCCCATTGCCCCGGTTCGTGGTGTCGAACCGGATCAGCCGCGAGCAGACTTCGACGACATCCAACTCAGCCATAGATACCCTGCACCGCCCCGGCCGCGATCGCCGTGACGATCTTGAACGCCTTCATCGCTTCGGTCATGTCCGGCGCGTCGAAGCCGACCCGCCGCACGCCGATCTGTTCCACCGTCGGGATCACCGCCGCGGCCTGCGCGAGGTGGCTCGCGTCGAACTCGACCTCGATCCGGTGGGGCGTGGTGAATCGCTCGACCCGGCCCGCCCGGTTCATCGCGTCCGCGGCGGCCGAGCTCAGCAGTTCGGCCGTCCTCGCGGGCGGCAGGCAGATCGCGGCGTAGCGGCTGACGCACTCCTTCACCGTGACCAGTTCGGCCTCCGGCGCGTAGTCCTGGGCGTCGTCGCAGGCCTTGTCGTCACCGGAGACGACGAGTACCGGGACGCCGTACTCGGCGGCCATCGCGGCGTTCAGCCTGCCTTCGCTGGCGGGCACGTCGTCGAGCCACACGCCGGTGATCTGGTTCTCGAGGTACGTGTGGGACAGGACGCCGTCGAATCCCGCGCCGGCGTGGTAGCCGAGGAAGACGACGCCGTCCACGCCGGTGTCGATGCCTTGCATCATCGAGAGCGGCTTGTGCCTGCCGGTGAGCATGCGCGCGCGGCCGTCGAGGTCTTCGAGCAGGAGGTTCCGCTGGGAGGAATGCGCCTCGTTGACCAGCACGTCGGTGGCGCCGGCGTCGAACAGGCCCGCGATGGTGGCGTTGACGTCACCGGTGAACAGGCGGCGGAATCGTTGCCACTGCTCGGTACCGGGGATGACGTCCTCGGTCCAGGTGACGCCGGTGGCGCCCTCCATGTCCGCCGAGATCATGATGCGCATGCGGGGCACCCTAGCCGAGGCGCTTTGCCCTCGCCGCCGGGATCAGGGCCAGGAGCCGGAACGCGGGTAGACCGCCCAGGCACGCTCCCAGGCCGCTGCGCGCTGCCGGTCGAGCACCAGCCGGACGATCCGGTGGAACAGGACGAGCGCGCCGACCACGGCGAACCAGAGCCAGAGTCCCACGAGCACGGAATCGAATACCGCCGTCGACGCGTTCCTCGGGGCGGCGGTGAGCTCACCGCGGGCGTCGATCCAGATCGGCACGGCCGATCCGGCGGGGCTGCCCGGCGTCGCGAGGACACCACCGGTGTGCCGCGCGCCGCGCGAGTCGGTCCAGGTCGCCGCGGTGGTGGAGTTGCCGGTTCCGACGCTCTCGCTGTCGACGATGCGGACGGGCGCGGCCGTCAGCAGATACGCGGTGGCGGCCTGGCGTCCGGTGGCGTCGGCGGCGGCCGCGGCGACCTGCCTGCCGTGGTTGGCGGAGCCGACGGTGGCCGCGACCGGGATGGCGAGCAATGCCGCGAGGATGACGAGCTTCAGCACCAGGGCTTCGAACCGGTCGGAGCCGCGGGCCAGCGAATTGTGACCAGGGAAGAGCCGTCGCCGGAACCGGGCGATCGGACCGCTTGACCCGTGCACGAGGAACCCCATTCCCTCAGACCGCGAAAACCTCCATCTTCGATTCTCGGTCACCGGGGCGCCGCTGTCGCGGTATGGGGACACAGACCACTCTGTGAACCCGTACACAACCTTTAATTCGTTTTGCCCGTCCGCGTTCCACCGCTACCGTCTTCGGCATGGGGATTTTCTTCACTCTGTGATTCTCGCCTTCGACGCGGTCCTGGCGTAGAGCCTTCGCTCCGCCGGGCCGCGTCCTTCCGCACGCGCTCTTTTCCCTTGCGAGAATCAGGAGGACGCCCCTGTGCGTATCCCGCATCAGAATCCCGGAACACAACTCGTGCTCTCCGGTGTCACCAAACGTTTCGACGACCATGTCGTACTCGACCAGGTCTCTTTCACCGTCAAACCGGGGGAGAAGGTGGGCGTCATCGGCGACAACGGCTCGGGCAAGTCCACGTTGCTGAGGCTGATCGCCGGCCGGGACCGGGCGGACAACGGCACGGTGACCGTCACCGCGCCCGGAGGCGTCGGTTATCTCCCACAGACGCTGGAGCTGTCCGACACCGCCACGGTCGGCGACGCGATCGACCTCGCGCTGGCCGACATCCGGGACCTCGAATCGCGCCTGCGGGCAGCCGAAACAGCGCTCGAAACCGCCGAGGACCTGGCCGCGTACGGCGACTTGATGGCCGCCTACGAAGCCCGTGGCGGTTACGAGGCCGACACCAGGGTGGAGGTCGCCTTGCACGGGCTCGGGCAGCCGGGCCTCGATCGCGGCCGCGCCCTGGGCAGCCTGTCCGGCGGCCAGCGGTCCCGACTGGCGCTCGCGGCCACCCTGGCCGCTTCGCCGGAACTGCTGTTGCTGGACGAGCCGACCAACGATCTCGACGACGAAGCCGTCGCCTGGCTGGAGAACCACCTTCGCGGGCATCGCGGCCGGATCGTCGCGATCACCCACGACCGGATGTTCCTCAGCCGGGTCACCAGCACGATTCTCGAGGTCGACGCGGACCGCCGGACCGTGCAGCGGCACGGCAACGGCTACGCGGGTTACCTCGCGGCGAAGGAGGCCGCACGGGCCCGATGGGTCCGTGAGTACGAGGAGTGGCGGCTGGAGAAGGCCCGTTACGAAAGGATGGCGGACGTCAACATCGACCGGTTCTCGGCGATCCCTCGCAAGGCTCCGGCGGCCTTCAGCGGGGCCGGCGCGTTCCGGGCCCGGTCCCGGGCGCACGGGGCGATGAGCCGGATCCGGTCGGCACGCGAGCGGATCCAGCGGCTCGAGGCGGACCGTGTTCCGCCGCCGCCGGAGCCGCTCCGGTTCACCGCGCGGATCGCCGCGGGGGAGACCGAGGCCGATCAGTTCGTGGTGAAGGTGGACGACGTGTCGGTCGACGGCTGTCTTCCGCGGACGTCGCTCAGCGTGCTGCCGGGCGAACGGGTCCTCGTGACCGGGCCCAACGGGGCGGGCAAGACGACCCTGATGAGGGTGCTCGCCGGCGAGCTGGCGCCGTCGACGGGGTCGGCGGAGCGGACGGGCCGGATCGGGTTCCTGCACCAGAATGGCGGACTCGCCGCCGACGCTCGAACCGTTCTGGCGGTCTTCGCCGGGGACGGTGACGAGGACGAGGCGGCCGAGAGGTTGCTGTCGCTGGGCCTGTTCCGGGCGCCGGATCTGCGCAAGCCGGTCCGGGAACTGTCCATCGGGCAGCGGCGCAGGCTCGAACTGGCCAGGCTCGTGACGGCCAGGACCGACCTGCTACTGCTCGACGAGCCGACCAACCATCTCGCCCCGGATCTCGTGGAGGAGATGGAGCAGGCGCTCGCGGAGTACTCCGGCGCGCTCGTGATCGTCACCCACGACCGTCGGATGCGGCGGACCTTCGAGGGCAGGCGGCTGGAGCTGGTCACTTCAGTGGCATGAGCGGTCCGTCCACCTTGGCCGGGTTGAGGCAACTGTTCAGCCCGTCCACGAGGGAACAGGTCCCCGGACCGCGCTTGAGCCGGAAGCCCTGCGGCACGCCACCCGCCGTCACCAGAGCCTGGTACGCGGGAACGGCGTCCGTGGGGCGCCGGGTCAGCGCGGGATCGGTGAGAGCGTCCACTGTGTACAGTCCGAACCGGGCGCGATAGCTGCCCCATTCGTAGTTGTCGGTGAGGCTCCAGTAGTTGTAGCCGATGAGGTTCATCCCGTCGGCCTTGGCTCGCTGGAGCCAGTACGCGGTGTCGCGGACGTGATCGCCGCGGGTGTAGTCCGCGTCGCGGAGTTTCCCGTTGTCGGTCGCCATGCCGTTTTCGACGATGTAGAGCGGCATCCGCGGGAACCGGTCGTGGTAGCTGCGCAGCGCGTAGTAGATGCCTTCGGGCTGGAGCTTCACGTCCCAGAACTTGTCGGTCGCCGCGGCGAACACCGTCCAGTTGTCGATGCTCAGGCCGTAGTAGTAGTCGATCCCGATGAAGTCGAGCTTGTCCTTGACCTGGTCGAGGAAGAACCAGTCGGCCATCCCGTTGACGCCGGTGATGTAGGCCTGGTTGCTGGTGACCTTCGAGGTCGGATCGAGTTCGTGGATCAGGTCGTAGGCGCGCCGGTGCGCCTGGACGATGTTGGACTGCGCCGCGAAGTACCGCGTCGCGTTCAGCGCCCCGACCTTCTGTTCGTTCCTGAGGAAGATCAGCGGCTCGTTGAACGTGACCCAGAGGACGTCCTGCCCGGCGTAACGCTGGACGATCTTCCGGCTGAACTCCAGCCACGCGTCGGCCGTCCGCGACTCCGCCCAGCCGCCCTGATCGAGCGCCCAGCCCGGGTAGACCCAATGGTTGAGCGTGATCATCGGGGTCATGCCCGCGGCCCGGACCTGCCGGAACACGTCGTCGTAGAAGGCCAGCTCGGTTTCGTCCCACCGTCCTGGCGAGGGCTCGACGCGAGCCCACTCGATGCCGAAACGGTAGGTGTTGACGCCGAGCCCGGCCGCGAGGCGGATGTCGTCGGCGTAGCGGTGCCGGAAGTCGACGGAGTCGCGGTATTCGTCGACGCCGTCTTTGCCGGCGGAACGGTCCACGAACCGCTTCCAGTTGCTGTCCGGAGCGCTGCCCTCGGACTGATAGCCCGACGACGCGACGCCCCAGTAGAAGTCCCGGGACCAGCCGTCGTCCTGCGATGCGGACGCGTTCACCGCGGAGAGTGTCGCGCATAGTGAGACGGCGACCACCGAGGACAGCGCCCGGCGTAACCTTCCCCGATGCTCCGGCCACTTCGTCGATCGTTCACCAGCGTCCGCCATCCTCGGGACGCTAACGTGGGTGAACGGCGTAAACAAGCGGCCGTCCGGGGACTTCGACGATGACGTTGGGGAGATGATCGACTTGACCGGCAGCACGGTCCGACACGCCGTCTATCTGCCGCCTTTCGGCCCGTTCGGTGAGCCGGGGGTGCTCGTCGACCTCGCCGTGCGCGCCGAGGCGGCGGGCTGGGACGGGTTCTTCCTGTGGGACCACGTCGTCGCGGACACCATGCCCATCGCGGATCCGTGGACGACGCTCGGCGCCATCGCGCACGCCACCAGCCAACTGCTGTTCGGTCCGATGATCACCCCGCCCGCCCGGCGACGGCCGTGGGTGGTGGCGCGGCACGCGTCGACGGTCAGCAGGCTCTCCGGCGGGCGGCTGATCCTCGGCACCGGTCTCGGTTCGGACGAATCCGGTGACTTCAGCCGGTTCGGCGAGCAGACCGACCTGCTGACCCGGTCGGCGATGTTCGACGAGGGTCTCGACGTCATCCGCGCTATCTGGTCCGGCAGGCGCTTCGACCACGACGGCGCGCACTACCAGGTCGCGCTCGCCGAGGCCCCGCCCGAGCCGTTCCGGATCCCGATCTGGGTGGCGAGCTCCACCGACAATCCGCGCGTCGTCCGGCGGGCGGCGTTGTGCGACGGGATCTTCCCGAACCCGGAGGACCACACGCCGACCGCCGAGGAGATCGCGGAGACCCACCGTGCGCTCGGTCTCGCCGGACTGGAGTCGGGCCGTCCCTTCGACGTCGCGGTCGCCGGGAACGCGAGTCCGGCGTGGGAGGAGCCGATCAAGGTCGACCTGCCCGCGCTGGGGCAGGCCGGGATGACGTGGTGGATGGAGTCGCTGATGCATCTCGACCCGCTGGAGCTTTCGCAGAAGATCGTGGACGCCGGCCCGCCTCGGTGGTGAGCTCCCGCTCGGCCTCGTGAGTGGTAAGGACGGTTAGAACCGTCTGTC